>CAVAID010000009.1:0-49847 GCA_963588685.1 bacterium | reverse complement strand
ATCACAGCTTGCACCGGTCTCTCATTGGACGAAGTTGCCAAACTGTAAAGTACGGCAGTGATATGACGGTTGAACGCGACAGGATAAACTCCATCAACTATGCACGGCAGGAAGCCTGTTTCAAAGAAATAGCTGCGGATAAGTTGCCGATAATATAGGTGAGCTACATTTCGCAAATTTGGTAAGATACGGCTTACCTGTTTTTAAAGTTGCTCGGTTTTTAACCTTCTTGAGATTATTCTAGGGATTGTCGTTTAATGTTATTTGTCTGAACGGCGGGGCGACATTTCCCTGATTTTGGTCCTCGGACGTCCAGTAAATTTCAGCATTTTATATTGTTATCCGGTCATCTTGGCCGGATTTCTTAGTTTTTGAACACGATAGTGCACAACTTCCCCTCGCATCTTCCACTTTCAGTGCACTGTTTCCGCTATGCAGCCTTCTTCTCTTTCTCCGACTTCTCTTGTTGCTCAGCTATTCGGGCCGCCAGCTGCACCACATTCGCAGTGTGTATGCCGAAGAAGATGTACATGATCTCAGTCACCTTCTTCCTCGCCTTCACTCGTTTCAGAGAGTAGTGCTCCTTCTGAGTTCCGAACGAGCCTTCCATCGCCGTAGCCCTAACCCTGGCAAGTTCCTGTCTCACAAAGTCTTTCTCTTTCTTCCCATCTGAGAACGGCCGTCCTCTCTTCACGAAAGAAGTCTGGATTTCGTTCTCCTTGCAGAAGTCCCTGTTCTCCGTCCCGGCGTATCCTGCATCGCCGCCTATCTTCTTCACATCCACGCCGAACAGGCGCTTATGGAGAGAAACACAATGCTACAGTCTTGTTCCCTCATTGAACGCATTGAAGGACAACTTCTCGATGAACGACATCCCGTCCACAAGGATATTGTTGCACTTCGCCCCGAACTCCACGCTCTTCACTTCCTTGCCTCTCACTATCGGCCTCACGTGCGGCTTGCTGATGCTCACGATTCTGTCGGGGATGCTCTCCCTGCTGTCGCCGCTCCGGAAGTGGTTCTTCTGCTGGCGGAACATCTTCGTGATGATGGATATGTCATTCTTCTCTCTGACTGTCAGCAGGTTCTCCGCTCCGTCATTCTCCCTCTCGATCTTTCGTATCTCCTTCAGTATCTTGCCAAGCAGTTCAAGCAGGCGCCTCGTCATCTTGCGGTTTTGGCTTTTCGTATGCTTGCGCTGCTTCCTGTATGCCAGGTTCGCTTTCTGGACATCGATGAACTTTGTCCTCGGACGATGAAGATTGAGCCTGCCGCTCAACTCACACATTATCTTGTACATCTTCTCTATCCCTTCCCACAGCAGCTTCGGGTCCGTCGGATAACGCATCTCGCTTTCATAGCAGGTCGCGTCCGTGTACATCGTATCGAGGTCCTTCATGTAGGGCTTCCACATCTGGGCGAGCAAGTCCTGCTGTTGCTGAATCTTCAACTTCCCAGCCACCTCCATCGCTACCGCATCCAGCAGTTTGTAGTTCATCAGAGGATGAGTGGGGTCAATCGCGATGTCGCAGAAAATCTGGAAGTGGATGTTCCCGTTCAGCTGCTCAAGCAGTTTTGGAAAGCTCAGCTGGGTGTACATCTTCAGGAACATCAAGGCAACCTTACCCTCCGGCGTGAAGTAGGACTTGCGTCCAAGCTTCGGCCTCATACTCTTGCTTACCAGGCCAAGACTCTCTGCCATCTTGTGCAGAGGAAGGAGTTTCTTAATCCGACCGAGTTCAGAATTCTCGAAGGTCGTACGGTACAGTTCATAAAAATCGAACTCGGTGAACGGAATGTTGGGCGCTTTTTCAGCAAAATTTTGTACTTTTGACATCGCAAGTAATTTTGCGATTCCTCCAAATTATGCTTTTTCGGGGCGTTTGGAGGAATTCTTTTATCTTCATCAAAGATACAAAATTTCTATCACATTATCAATCAATTTGTTAAGAAATTTCACCTATTTTCGGACAGTCCCTAAGTAAATTTGCGGACAATTCCAAATTTTCCGCGAAATTTATCGCTTACTCGCCGATGACCCCGGCGAGAAGCCGGATGCCTTCTTCCATCCGGGAGCGGTCGAGGAAGGAGAAGTTGAGGCGCATCGTGTTGCGGTGGCTGCCGTCGGAGTAGAAGAAGGAGCCGGCGACATAGGCCACGCCCGCCGCGAGCGCACGGTCGTAGAGCGCCACGGTGTCGATGCCCTCGGGCAGGGTCAGGAAGAGAAAAAGTCCCCCCTCCGGATGCGTCCAGCTGACCCCGGCAGGCATATATTTCTCCAGCAGCGAGAGCATCAGGTCGCGCTTCCCGCGGTAGAGTTCGATGCTTTTGCGCAGGTTCGCGTCCAGCGCCCCGCTTCCCATAAACTCCGCGGCGATATACTGGTCGAATATCGGCGGGCAGAGGTCCAGCGCCTGCTTGCAGATATAAATCTGCTCCAGCACCGCCTCCGGCCCGAGTATCCATCCGAGCCGGAATCCAGGCGCGAAAATCTTGGAGAACGAACCCAGATGCAGAGTCCTCTCCGGTGCGAGCGAATATATCGTCGGCACCGGCTCCCCGCTGTAGCGCAGTTCGCGGTACGGGCTGTCCTCCACGATGAGGAAGCCGTACTTCTCCGACAGCGCAATCAGGCTCCGCCGCTCCTCGAGGCTCATCGTGGTGCCGCTTGGATTCTGGAAATCCGGGATTACATAGCAGAACTTCGCCCCCCGCAGCAGCTCCTCCGAAGCCCCGCAGTCCTCCTCGCGGAAACTCTTGAGCGCCACCACATTGGCCCTGTAGGCGCGGAACGACTGCAGCGCCCCGAGGTAGGTCGGGTCGGAAGTAAGGATTATGTCCCCCGGGTCGGCGAGGATGCGCGTGCACACGTCGATGCCCTGCTGGGAAGAGGTGGTAATCTGAATATTCTCCACCGCCACCCCGTAGCGCTCCGAAATCACCCGCCGCAGCTCCGGCACGCCCTGCGTCGCCCCGTACTGCACGGCCTTGGCCCCGTACTTCTCCAGCACGACGGATGCCAGGCGGCCAATCTCCCCGAGGGGGAAGGTCGCCGCATCGGGATAGCCCCCTGCAAACGAGTAGATTGCATTGAGATCGACATGCCTGAAAATCTCCCTGACGGGAGACATCATAAACGAGGGCACATCCTCTGAGAACAGGGCTTCGTAGTCCATAAATTATCTGTATTCCTCAAACTCCGGCATCGCCAGCTGGGAGAGGAAATCCTTGAGCTTGCTCTCGTCGCGCGGGCAGATCATCAGCACGTCGTCGGTGTCGATGACGATGAAATCATCCAAGCCTCTGAGAGCGAGCAGCTTGCGCGAATTGCCGGAATATACTATATTATTTGAACATTCCTTGACCAGCCCCTTGTTGACGAGGTTCATCGCGTTGCCTCTGTCATCGTGGTGGGCGAGGTAGTCGTAGAGCGACTCCCAGTTGCCCATGTCGGCCCAGCGGAACTTGGCCGGATAGACCCAGGCATGCTCGGTCTTCTCCATCACGGCGTAGTCGATGGAAGTGCGTGGCATGTCGGTGTAAATCCTTTCGAGGAACGAAGTCTCAGCCTCGGAGCCGATGGCCTCCTGCCATCCGGTCCAGAGGCTCGTAATCTCCGGAGCGTAGGTCTCCAGCTCCCGCCTGATGGCATCCGCCCTCCAGACGAAAATACCTGAGTTCCAAAGGAATTCACCGGTATCAAGGAACACCTTCGCGAGCTCCGGGTCCGGCTTCTCGGTGAATGTCTTGACCTTGACCGGGCGGCCGTCCTCAGCCGGTCCGGCCATCTGGATGTATCCGAAATTCGGGTCCGGACGGGTCGGGACGACTCCGAGGGTAATCAGCGCATCGCTGCCGGCGGCGTAGGCGAGTGCGTTGGAGAGGGTCTCGTTGAAGATGTCGTGCCTGTTGATGAGCAGGTCGGAAGGGGTGACGGCGGTCACCGCGAGCGGGTCGCGCTTGAGAATGGTATAGGTGGCGTAGGTAATGCAGGGAGCCGTGTTGCGGCTGTATGGCTCGAGCAGGAGGTTATCCTCCCTGAGTTCGGGAAGCTGCTCCCGGATGAGCTCTCTGTATCGCGGCAGTGACACGACGAGGATGTTCTCCTCGGGGATGACTGCCTTCATCCTGTCGAATGTGAAGCGGAGGAAGGACTTGCCTTCGGCGGTGAAGTCGAGGAACTGCTTCGGCTTGTCCGTCCTGCTGATGGGCCAGAAGCGGGAACCGACCCCTCCGGCCATTATTATGCAGTATAGATGGTTATTAAGCATATAGTGGTATAAAAGCTTGTGGATAATATTCTATTTCAAACTTCGGGCCATCGAAGAGCACCGTGACCACATCGAAAAACACTTCCAGGTCGGCCGGAAGCCCTTTCCGCGCCTCGGAATTGAGGAATGCGTTGGCGGCCCTGGTGAGGCGGAGCATCTTGCGGCGGTCCACATTGGCTTCCGGGGCCGCGGCTGCCGGGACTGTCCTGCTCTTCACCTCCACGATGTGAAGCTCGGAGCCGAGCAGCGATATTATGTCCAGCTCAAGGTGTCCGGACCTCCAGTTGCGCACGATGATTTCGTGACCGAGACCGCACAGATACCGGCAAGCCTCTTCTTCTCCTCTTCTGCCGTTTATCTGCCGTCCGTCCGTCATAGTCTGACTATGGTTACGCCGGTGCCGCCATTGCGCACGTCCTCGTCGCTGACGGACACGCCCGGGATGGTTCTGAGATATTTCTGGATCTCCTCGCGCAGCACGCCGGAACCCTTGCCGTGGATGATGCGCACCGTGCCGATGTTGAGCATCACGGCGTCATCTATGTAATGTGTCACGATGTCGAGCGCGTCGGCGAGCCTCTCGCCGCGGATGTCCAGCTCCGGGGAGAAATTGAGCCTGCGCTCCGTGATGGCGCTGTCAACTTTCTGTTCCGCCGGCTTGAATGCCTTGCGGGAGGCCTCCCTGAACTCGTTGGAGGAGATTCTCTCCACGCGGTCCGGGGCCATGGTGCTGCTGATGTTGCCCACGATGACGGTGACCGACTTGTTGGAGATGCGCGCCACCTCGCCGACGAGGCCGTTATTCTTTATTCGGACCTTCTCGCCGACCTTGAGCGGCGCGGCCTTGGCCTCCTTGGCCGGAGCGGCCTCCTGCTTGCGCTTGCGCTTCTCGAGCGAGGCGAGCTTGCGGTCTATGTAGTCCTCGCGCCCGCGCTCCTCCTTCTTCTTGCGGTCCTCCAGAGCACCGAGGAAGCCCTGCAGCTCCTGCCGCGCCTCCTTGGTCTGGGCCTTCTCCGCCTGGGCTTCGCGGATGTCGCGGATGGTCTTCTCCACCTGCTTGCCAGCGCCTTTGACGATCTGCTCCGCCTCCTGCATCGCGTCCGAGATTATGGACTCGCGCAGCGTCTTGATGTCCTCCAGCTCCTTGCGGTACTGCTCCGTGAGGCCCGTGAGCGTGCGGTCGCTGTTCTTGACCTTCTGCAGCTTCTCGTCGAGGGCCCTGCGGTTGCGGGCTATCTTGCGGAGGTTGCGCTCGATGCCCACGAACTCTTCGCCCGCGCGGGCTTCCGCGTCCTTGACGATGCTCTCCGGCAGGCGCATCTTGCGCGCCAGCTCGAAGGCGAAGGAGTTGCCCGGGAGGCCTATCTCCAGCTTGAAGAGAGGCTCAATCTTGGACGAGTCGTAGAGCATCGCCCCGTTGATGACGGAAGTCTCTGCTCCTGAGGCATATAGCTTGAGGTTGGTATAGTGGGTGGTGATGATGCCGTAAACTCCGCGCCTGTCGATTTCGCTGAGTATGGCCTCGGCGATGGCTCCGCCTGCGGCGGGCTCAGTGCCTGAGCCGAACTCGTCTATAAGCACCAGAGTCTTGGAGTCAGCGCCCGCAAGCATGTCCCTCATGTCCGCGAGGAAGGAGCTGTAGGTGCTGAGGTCGCTCTCGATGTTCTGGTTGTCGCCGATGCTGACGAAGATGCGGTCGAATATCATCATCTCGGAGGTCTCCGAGGTCGGGACGAGCATTCCCCACTGGAACATATACTGCAGCAGGCCCGCGGTCTTGAGGCAGACGGACTTGCCGCCGGCGTTAGGCCCGGAGATGAGCAGGATGCGCTTCTGCGCGGTGAGGCTGATGGTGAGCGGGGTCATGTTGCGGCCCTCGCTGCGCAGCGCCCTCTCGAGCAGAGGGTGGCGGGCCTTGCGCAGGCTGATGCTGCCGTCGTCGGAGATTACGGGCACGCCCGCGATGAAGTCCAGGGCGGTCTGTGCCTTGGCCATCAGGAAGTCCACCTCGCCGAGGAACTCCGCTCCGGAGAGCAGCTCCGGGATGTACGGGCGGAGGAATTCGGTGAACTCGAAGAGTATCTTGCGGATTTCGCGCTCCTCGTCGAAGTGCAGGGCGTTGAGCTCGTTCTCCAGCTCCACTATCTCGGCGGGCTCGATGAAGCTGGTCCTGCCGGAAGCCGACTCATCGTAGATGAAGCCGGGGAGCTTGCGCTTCGCGGAGGCGTTGACCGGGATGAGGAACTTGCCGTCGCGGATGCTGACGGAGGCGTCGGAGTCGGCTATGCCGTCCTCCTGGGCCTTGCGAAGCACGGCCCCCGCTCTCTTCGAGAGCGACGCCTCCTTGCTCCGTATGGCACTCCGTATCTCCAGCAGCGTGTCCGACGCCGAGTCCTTGATGTCCCCGTATTTGTCTATAATGTTCTCGATGCGCCTCTGCACCTCCGGGAAGGAATTGATTCTCGAGGCCATCTTCTTGAGCCTCGGGTAGATGCCGTCCTTGACATTGGAGAAGAAGTGCAGCAGCCGGCGCGTAGTGTCCGTCGCCGTCTTGAGTTTCCCCAGCGAGAGCAGGTCGATCGAAGACCCGGCCTTCTGCAGCGGCTCCAGAAACGGTATCGCGTCTATGTATCCGGTGGTCGGGAAACTCTCCTCGAACATCATTATCAGCCTCATCTCATCGGTAAGCCCCAGCCGCGTCCCGATGGTCCCGCGGTCGGTGGAGAACTCCTCCTCCGCCACTCTCGCGGCGGCATAGTCCGTCAGGCAGCGGTCCGAGATGATCCTGCGTATCTTGTCAAAACCCAATTTCGATTCGAGCTCCGCGTTTGTCATCAGGCGTTGTCTCCCAGGAGAAGTTTAAGGTTGATACTGTCGGTGGTCTGGATGACCCCTCTGTGCACGAACGAGATGGCTCCCGTCTCCTCGCTCACCACCACCACGTCGGCGTCGCACTGCTCCGATACTCCCAGGGCCGCCTTGTGGCGCATCCCGTAGTGGGCCGGCAGGTCGCTGCGGTCGGTAATCGGCAGGGTGCAGCGGGCCGCTATGATGCGGTTGTCCCCGATGATCATCGCCCCGTCGTGCAGCGGTGAATTCTTGAAGAAGATGTTCATTATCAGGCGGCTGCTGATCTGCGCGTCAAGCGTGTCCCCGGTCGCGATTATGTCCTCCAGCGAGTCCTTGCGGCGGATGAGGATGAGCGCGCCGGTCTTCTGCTCGGACATCTCTTTGCAGGCCTGCGCAATCTCCGCCAGGCTGCGGCTGTCCACGGAGCTCAGGCTCCTGCCTGTCAGCAGTTTGCGGAGTTTCGGCCGCTTCTCCAGCGAGCTTCCGGCCTGCCGCCCCATGGTGTTGAGGAAGCGCCTGATTTCTGGCTGGAAAATCACGATGATGGCCACCGCGCCCACGTCGATAAGCGTCCCCAGGAGCGAGGATATCATCTTCAGACCCAGCGCGTTGGCTATGATCTGGACGACGAGGACGATGATGATGGCGATGAATATGTTGATGGCCGAAGAGCCCCTGATCCAGCGGAAGATGAAATAAATGACCAGCGCGACCATCAGGATGTCCAGAAGGTCGACCAGCGTAAAGTGCAGAAAACTCAGCATTCCGAGAACCATACTACAAATATAGTCATTATTTGCAAATCCAGCGCAACCCGCAGCCAAAGCCCGCCTCCGCTTAGCCGTGCCCCCTGCAAAACCCTCTCTAAATCAAGAACTTTTTGGAAAAACCAAAAATTAATCGTACATTTGCAGCCCGCAAATTTGTGCGGCAACTTATAAAGTATTTATAAACAATTAATTAACAAACCAATGCCTGGATTAATTGGAAAGAAAATCGGAATGACTTCCGTTTTCGGTGCCGACGGTAAGAACATACCGTGCACCGTTATCGAGGCTGGTCCGTGCGTTGTTACGCAGCTCCGTACAGTAGAGAAAGATGGTTATGCCGCTGTACAGCTTGCCTATGACGAAACGACAGAAAAGCACACCAGCGCGCCTCTCATGGGGCATTTCAAAAAGGCAGGAACCGCTCCGATGCGCAAGCTCGTCGAGTTCAAGGCGGACTTCGCAGGAGAGCCGAAGCTCGGTGACAAGTTCACCGTAGCGGACATCTTCACCGAGGGCGTCGGCTTCGTCGATGTCATCGGTATCTCTAAGGGTAGGGGCTTCCAGGGCGTAGTTCACCGCCATGGATTCGCCGGTGTCGGCGGCCAGACTCACGGTCAGCACAACCGTCTTCGCCACCCTGGTTCAATGGGAGCATCCTCATGGCCGTCCCGCGTACTTCCGGGTATGCGCATGGCGGGCCACATGGGCAATGCCAGAGTGAAGGTCGAGAACCTTCAGGTCGTAAAGGTACTTCCTGAGAACAATCTCATCGTTGTCAAGGGTTCCGTTCCGGGAGCCAAGGGTTCTTATGTAATTTTGGAGGCTTAAGAGTATGGAATTATCAGTATTGAAGATTGACGGAACCGATTCCGGAAAGAAAGTCACTCTTGAGGACAGCGTATTCGGCATCCAGCCTAACGACAATGCCATCTATCTCGATGTCATTCAGTATCTCGCCAACCAGCGTCACGGCAACGCCAAGACCAAGGACCGCAGCGAGAACGCGCACAGCACCAAGAAGCTCGGTCGCCAGAAGGGCGGCGGCGGCGCACGTCACGGTAGCCTCAAGTCCAACATCTTCGTAGGTGGCGGACGCGTATTCGGACCTGTTCCGCGCTTCTATCACAACAAGCTCAACAAGAAGCTCAAGGCTCTGGCCCGCAGGTCAGCGCTCTCATACAAGGCAGCAGAGGGCTCAATCATCGTCCTCGAGCCGTTCTCAATCGAAGCTCCTAAGACCAAGGAGATGATCAACATCACCAAGGCCATCGGCGCAGGCGACCGCAAGGTCCTCTACGTGCTTCCTGAGAATTCCAACAATATCATTCTTTCATCCCGCAACCTTCCTTATGTAGAGGTCACCACGGTCGACGAGATCAACACCTATTCCATCATGAACGCCAACAAGCTCGTTTTCGTGGACGGTGTACAGGACGTCATCGCAGAAAGGAACATGCGCTAAACGAACACGGAGATGGGAATTTTAATTAAGCCAATAGTAACAGAGAAGATGACGGTTCAGGGCGAAAAGTTGAACCGTTACGGCTTCATCGTGGATCGTGACGCCAACAAGCTTCAGATCAAGGATGCGGTGGAGAAGGAGTATGGAGTGTCCGTCGCTGACGTGAACACCATCAACTATCACGGCAAGAGGAAGAGCCGCTACACCAAGGCAGGCATCCTCCGCGGCCGCATGAATCACTTCAAGAAGGCTTATGTCACTCTTGCAGGTGATGACAAGATCGATTTTTACGCTAACATTTAAGGGAGGGACAGACAATGGCAGTAAGAAAATTCAAGCCGGTTACCCCCGGCCAGAGGAACAAGGTGATCAGCACTTTCGAGGAGATCACCGCCAAGAAGCCTCAGAAATCATTGATTGAACCTCTCAAGAGCACAGGTGGCCGCAACAATACCGGCCAGATGACCGTACGCTACATCGGCGGCGGCCACAAGAAGATGTACCGTATCATCGACTTCCGTCGTGACAAGGACAACTGCACTGCAACGGTTCTTACCATCGAGTACGACCCTAACCGCAGCGCCCGTATCGCCCTTGTACAGTACGAGGACGGCGAGAAGAGATACATCATCGCTCCTAAGGGACTCCAGGTGGGACAGGTTATCGCATCAGGCAGCGGCGTCGCTCCTGAGCTCGGCAACTGCCTCCCGCTCTCTGAAATTCCTGTAGGTACTCTCGTCCACAACATCGAGCTTCGTCCCGGCCAGGGCGCCGCAATGGCACGTTCAGCCGGAACCTTCGCTCAGCTCGCAGCCCGCGAGGGCAACCACGCAGTTCTCCGCCTGCCTTCAGGCGAGACCCGTATGGTCCTCGTATCCTGCCGTGCAACCGTCGGCGAGGTATCCAACGCTGATCACAACCTCGAGAGCCACGGAAAGGCCGGCCGCAAGCGCTGGCTCGGCGTACGCCCTCACAACAGAGGTGTCGTGATGAACCCGGTAGATCACCCGATGGGTGGTGGTGAAGGCCGTGCCTCCGGTGGACATCCGCGTTCACGCAAGGGTCTGCCAGCTAAGGGCTACAAGACACGTAATCCTAAGGCATCTTCAAACAAGTTCATCATTGAAAGAAGGAAGAAATAACAGGATTTAAACTTTAGAGATTATGAGTCGTTCATTAAGAAAAGGTCCATATATTCAGGAAGCTCTCGAGAAGAGAGTTCTCGCGATGAATGATGGCAGCAAGAAGAAGGAAGTGGTCAAGACCTGGTCCCGTGCCAGCATGATCTCCCCTGACTTCATCGGCCATACTATCGCGGTCCATAACGGAAACAAGTTTATTCCTGTTTACGTTACGGAGCAGATGGTGGGACACAAGCTCGGTGAGTTTGCCCCTACCCGTACATTCAGAGGTCATTCAGGTAACAATAAGAAGTAATCATTATGGGAAAGCGTAAAAGACTTATGGCTGAGCACCTCAAGGAGGTGAAGAAAGTAACAGCCGTCGCCAAGCTGAATGACGTGCCTACATCCCCTCGCAAGATGCGTCTCGTCGCAGACACAGTGCGCGGAGTGGAGGTCAACCGTGCCCTCGATCTTCTTAAGTACTCCAAGAGAGATGCTTCTATCCGTCTCGAAAAACTTCTCCGCAGCGCTATCGCCAACTGGGAAGCCAAGAACCCGGACAAGAGCAAAGAGCTCGACAACGGCAATGTATATGTAAAGACCATCATGGTCGATGGAGGCCGTACGCTGAAGCGTATCCGTCCTTGCCCGCAGGGCAGGGCCGGCCGCATCCGCAAGCGCTCCAATCACGTTACCGTCATCCTTGATGTAAAACAACCGGTGGAGAATAAGTAATATGGGACAGAAAACAAATCCTATCAGCAACAGAATCGGTATCACCCGTGGTTGGGACTCTAACTGGTGCGGTGGTAACTACGCGGAAAAGATAGCAGAGGACTACGAGATCCGCAAGTATCTTAGCAAGCGTCTCGCCAAGGCGAGCCTCAGCAGGATCATCATCGAGAGAACCCTCAAGCTCATCACCGTCACCATCTATGCTGCTCGTCCGGGCTTCATCATCGGCAAGGGCGGCGCAGAGGTCGACAAGCTCAAGGAAGAGCTCAAGAAGGTCACCAGCAAGGACGTCCAGATCAACATCTTCGAGGTTAAGCGCCCGGAAGTTGACGCCAACATCGTGGCTGACAGCATCGCCCGTCAGATTGAGGGACGTGTCTCCTACCGCCGTGCCATCAAGATGGCTGTCGCAAACACCATGAGGGTGGGTGCGGAAGGCATCAAGGTGCTCATCAGCGGCCGTGTAGGCGGAGCTGAAATGGCCCGCAACGAGATGTTCAAGGAGGGTCGTACCCCTCTCCACACTTTCCGTGCGGACATCGACTACGCTCTCGCGGTAGCCAACACCAAGGTCGGAACTCTCGGAATCAAGGTTTGGATCTGCAACGGCGAGCGCTACGGCAAGCAGGACCTCACTCCTGCAGCTCTCTCAGCTGCCAACGCCCAGGCTGCAGGCCAGAACCGCGGTGGACGCCGCGATGACCGTGACCGCCGTGGCGGACGCGGAGACCGCGACCGTCGTCCTCGCAGGGACAACAACCAGAAGTAATTAAGTTAATTAATTATTTGCTATATTTGAGGCCGGTTCGCAATCGAGCGGACCGGCCTTATTTTAAAGCTACTTTAATCAAAACGGAATAAAATGAAAAGATTTACCATCATCGCAGCCTCCCTGCTCGTACTCGCAGCGGGCTGCAAGTCCGGTGACGAGCAGCAGAAGATTGCTGATTACACCGCCGCCACAGAGCAATTCATGAACGACTACAATGCCGCCGCACAGAAGATCCAGGCGGACTCCACCCTCACCGACGAGGCCAGGATGGAGGCTCTCGAGAAGCAGTACGACGAGACCGTGAGCAAGTTCGTTGAAGAGCGTATCGCCATCATCAAGGAGAACCCTTCAGGACAGCTGGCTCTCACCGTGCTCAAGGATGTATGGAACAACCTCGAGACCGAGCAGCAGCAGGAAGTGCTCGGCTACCTCAAGGGTGCGGCCGCCAAGGACTCCACCGTTCTCGAATACAGGGCTGTGATTGATAAGAAAGCCGCTACGGCTCCGGGCAAGATGTTCACCGATTTCACGGTAGTACAGGACCCTGACAACGCCGAGGCTTCCACCGTAAAGTTCTCAGACTATGTAGGCAAGGGCAAATATGTCCTCGTTGACTTCTGGGCAAGCTGGTGCGGCCCTTGCAAGAGGGAGATTCCGAACATCGCGGCAGTTTACGAGAAGTACAAGGGCGACGATTTCGATGTGCTCAGCGTAGCCGTCTGGGATGACCCTCAGGCCACTGCAGAAGCAGCTGCAGAGCACGGAGTCGTATGGAACCAGATTGTCAACGCCCAGAGGATTCCGACCGAGCTCTACGGCATCGAGGGCATCCCTCACATCATGCTCGTAGGTCCTGACGGCGTCATCATCAAGCGTGACCTCCGCGGCGAGAACATTGAGAAGGCCGTAGCCGAGGCTCTTGGACGCTAAGGAAAAAATAAGCTTATTACCACATTCCCCCGGAGTTTACAGATACTATAACTCCGAGGGAACTGTGATTTATGTAGGTAAGGCCAAGGACCTTGCCAAGCGGGTCGCGCAGTATTTCGTGAGCCCTGACCGGCTTACCCTCAAGACCAGGCTGCTCGTCTCCAAGATTGCCGATGTGCAGTACTCGGTCGTGGACAGCGAAGCCGACGCGCTGTTGCTGGAGAACAACCTCATCAAGCAGTACAAGCCCCGCTACAACATTCTCCTCAAGGACTCCAAGACCTATCCCTGGATATGTGTCACTGACGAGGAGTTCCCGCGGGTTTTCCTGACCCGCCGGCTGGTGCGCAACGGCTCGCGCTACTTCGGACCCTACAGTTCCGTGCAGCACGCGCGGGCTTTGCTGGAGTTCTTCGAGGCCAATTATCCTCTCCGCTCCTGCCGCCTCGCCATCACTTCCGACGCCGTGCTCCGGCACAAATTCCGCCCCTGCCTCGACCTGCACATCCACTGCTGCCAGGGTTGCTGCGTGGGCGGCATCTCCCGCGAGGAATACGGGGCTTATATCAATGAAATTGTCCGTCTGCTCAGCGGCGGCGCGACAGGGATAATCAAGGACTACAAAGCCCGGATGCTCAAGGCTTCCGAGGAGCTTGATTTCGAGACAGCGGCGCTCTACAAGCAGCGCATCGACGCCCTGCAGAGCCACTACTCCAAATCCATCATCACCGCCGCCGGCGACCGCGATGTGGATGTGTTCTCGCTGGTGTTCGACGACTCCGAAGCCTTCGGCAACTTCCTCAGAATCAAGGGCGGAGCCATCATTCAGTCGCTCAACCTCGGATTCAGGATGAATATAGAGGAGGCGAGGGAATCGGTGCTCAGCAGCTTCATCGCCGAGATAGAGTCCAAGTTCGGCACGCTCAGCTCTGAGGTCATCGTCCCCTTCCTGCCCGACGTGAGCATCGAGGGCGTGGAGTTCAGGATACCGGTGCGCGGCGACAAGCTTGCCCTGCTGGAGCTCAGCGACAAGAACTCCCGCGAGTTCCGTTTCAACTCCCTGCGCCAGCGCGAGCATACCAACCCGGACGAGTATCGGACCGCGGTGCTCGAGGAGCTGCGCAAAGCCATAGGAATGAAGGAACTGCCCGAGCATATAGAGTGCTTCGACAACTCCAACATCCAGGGTACCAATCCGGTAGCCTCCTGCGTGGTGTTCAGGGGAGGCGAACCTTCGAAGAAGGATTACCGTAAATTCAAGATAAAGACCGTGGTCGGGGCCAATGACTATGCCTCCATGAAGGAGGTGGTCAACCGCCGCTACTCCCGACTCTGCGAGGAAGCGCCGGACGACCTGCCGCAGCTGGTGGTAATCGACGGCGGTAAGGGCCAGCTGGACTTCGCCTACCAGGCTATCTGTGAACTGGGGCTGGAGCGCAAGCTGACAGTGATCGGCCTAGCGAAGCGCCTTGAGGAAGTCATCAGGGTGGGGGACCCCTATCCTCTCTTCCTCGACCGCAACTCCCAGGCGCTCAAGCTCCTGCAGCGCGTGCGCGACGAGGCCCACCGCTTTGGCATCACCTTCCACCGCTCCCTGCGCAGCAAGGCGGCCCTCACTTCGGCTCTGCGCGAGATCAAGGGGGTGGGGGAGCAGACCGAGCAGCGGTTGCTGATGCACTTCGGCAGCGTGGCGCGGATAGCCGCCGCCTCCGAGGAGTCGCTCGCCGAGCTCGTAGGTCCTGCGCTCGCCGCCCGCATAAGACAACACTTCGACAATGGACAGCAATAAATTCAACAGGTACTTCAGCATCTTCATCCTCGTGGGGATGACTGCCGCGATGGTCATCGCAACCGCGCTCAAGCTCCGCGACGCCCAGACCGGGCAGGCCCTGCTCATCGTGGCGGCCTTCGGCTCGCTGATGGGGATACTCAGCACGGTGTGCTCCGCCAACGCCAGGATTCTCACCTTCCTCTTCGGGCTCTTCGACGTCTCAATCTACGGCGTGATGTGCTTCGTCGGCGGCAAATACGGCAACGCCGCCCTCCATCTGCTCTACTTCCTGCCTATGCAGTTCGTGGGCTTCTTCCAGTGGAGGCGCAGGGGTGCGGCTTCCGGCTCGCAGGTGCAGGCCCGCCGGCTCAGGCCCCGCCAGTGGCTGCTCTACGGCGGCATTTTCCTCATCGGGCTGGCCGTCGCATACGCCGTCCTCTTCTCGATAGGCAAGCACGAAGCCGCGCAGGTGGTGGGGATTACCATATTTATGGATGCGCTCTCGATGATGTGCAATGTCCTCGGACAGCTTCTGATGTCTATGGCCTATATGGAGCAGTGGATATTCTGGATAGGGGTAAATGTGGCTTCGGTGGTGATGTGGGCCACGACCCTGGCGCACAGCGGCGCAGATTCCTATGCCCTTGTGTATCTTATCAAATACAGCTTCTACTTCCTCAACTCGCTCAACGGACTCCGCATCTGGATAGGGCTCAGCCGCCCGCAGAGCGATATTTAGAATTTGATACACATCACTGAGGATACATTTTGTATCACTTGCAAAGTTTAATGTAACACGGCGCAGAGCAAGCGCCGTGTTATATTTTTACATTTGTGAAATAAACCACACGGATACTTTTACAACCTTTTAATAACCAATTATGAGTAAAAAAGTTTTGATTCGAGCCTTCAGCGCCGCCATGGTGCTGTTCGCTTCCGTCCTTTTCTCGGCCAGCGCTTTTGCTCAGAACCGTACCATTAACGGTAAGGTTGCCGACAATCAAGGACTCCCTGTAATCGGTGCTGCAGTTGTCGTTGTGGGCCAGACCTCAACGGGAACCCTTACCGATGTCGATGGTAAATTCGTTCTCAACGTACCTGCAAAGGCCTCAATCGAGGTTTCCTGCATCGGTTACGTTTCCCAGACCATTGCTGTCGGCAACAGGACCAGCTTCGAAATTGTTCTCGCAGAGGACTCACAGCTCCTCGAAGAGACGGTGGTCATCGGTTACGGCGTTCAGAAGAAGAGCGACCTCACCGGTTCAGTCGCATCAGTGCGCTCTGAAGACCTCCAGAACCGCTCCACCTCAGATGCAGCCGCAGCTCTCCAGGGCAAGGCCGCAGGTGTGCAGATCCTCAACGCTTCAGGTGCCCCTGGCGCCGGCGCGGAGATTCGCGTGCGCGGTTTCTCATCCAACTCCGGCAGCCTCGGACCGCTCCTCATCGTGGACGGACTCAAGGTGGACAACATCCAGTACCTTGACCCTGAAATGATCGAGTCCATCGAGGTCCTCAAGGACGCTGCTTCAGCAGCCATCTACGGTGCCCAGGCAGGTAACGGTGTCGTTCTCGTCACCACCAAGACCGGCGCAGGCAGCAAGGGAGACGGCAAGGTGTTCTACAACAACCAGTTCTCTCTCGCTTCCCTCTCACGCAGCGTGGATACCATGAACGCTGAGGAGTACATCGCTTTCGGTAAGGCCAACGGCTATCTTACCCAGACGATGCTCGACACCTATTATGACGGCAAGACCGACGTTGACTGGGGCAAGGAAGTGTTCACTCCTACCTGGAGCCAGCGCCACACCGTAGGATTCCAGGGCGGCAACGAGAGGGGCAACTACTTCGCTTCCCTCAACTACGTTGACAACGACGGTATCTTCCGCGGCGACAAGGACACCTACAACCGTCTTACTTTCCAGGTCAATGCTGACTACAGGATCAAGAAGTGGCTCACCGTAGGTACCAACAACTCCATCGAGAAGTGGTCCACCAAGAGCATCTCACAGCGCAGCGACAACGGCTCCGCGATGCTCGCAGTCCTCACCTCATCTCCTCTCTTCCCGGTTGCTTGCGACTATGACGGACTTACCCCGGCCATGAAGCAGGCGCTCGCCGACGGAACCAAGGTCCTCGAGGCTCCTGAATATCCTGGCAAATACTGGGCGCTTCCTCTCATCGGCGAGACCCAGTCAGCCAACCCGTTCATCCAGAGGGATGCCAGCGACTCCACCAGCGGCGGCTTCAGCATCCGCGGCGTCGCCTATGCGAACCTGACTCCGTTCAAGGGCTTCACCTTCACCTCACGCTTCGGCTACCGTATCGCCCAGAGTACTTCTCACTACTACATTGAGCCTTACTACGCCAACGCATTCGTGAAGAACGATACCTACTCTATCAGCGCTACCGCCAACACGAGCTACTACTATCAGTGGGAGAACTTCGCCAACTACAACCGTACGTTCGGCAAGCACGACATCTCCGCGATGGCCGGTATGTCATACACTGAGAACAACTACGACAATGTCTATGCGGCCGCTTCCGGCACCGATATCCTCAAGGGATACGCCGAGAACTTCCGCTACCTCGACTATGTCAAGTCAGGCGACGGCATCACCAAGAGCATGACCAACGCTCCGGGACGCTCCGCACAGCTCTCTTACTTCGCTCGTCTGGGCTACAGCTACGACAACCGCTATAGCGTACAGGCCAACTTCCGCGCAGACGCATTCGACTCATCCAAGCTTCCTGCCAACTCACGCTGGGGTTACTTCCCTTCAGTTTCAGCAGGCTGGACCCTGAGCAACGAGGGATTCATCAAGGACAACATCAGCCGCGAGACCCTCTCATTCCTCAAGTTCCGCGCTTCCTGGGGTATCAACGGTAACATAAACGTGCTGAGCGGATATCCATACTCATCCACCATCGCCGTCAACGGACAGTGGTATCAGTACGGAGTCGACAGCGCTTCCATCACCTACGGTTCAATGCCTAGCGGTATTCCTAACGAGAACCTTCGCTGGGAGACTTCAGAGCAGATCGACCTCGGTCTCGACGCCCGCATGTTCAACGACAGGCTCTCCGTCGGCATCGACTACTACAAGAAGGACACCCGTGACCTCCTCGTCGGCGTAAGCCCTGTATATGAGGTCGGCGTATCTTCTTCCACCACCACCAACGCAGGTTCCATCCGCAACAGCGGTCTCGAGCTTGAGCTCTCCTGGAAGGACCAGATCGGTGACTTCTCATACTCAATCTCCGGCAACATGTCCACCCTCAAGAACCAGGTTACCTACCTCGATCCTTCACTCGACCGCATCGTAGGCACCTCTCCTCAGGGAACCAAGATGTCCACGATATTCGAAGAGGGCTATCCTATCTGGTACATGCTCGGCTACAAGGCCACCGGCATCGACTCCGAGGGTAACGCCACCTATCAGGACACCAACAATGACGGCAAGATCGACGACAATGACCGCGTCAACATCGGCTGCGGTATTCCTGACGTTACCTACGGTATCACCGTCAACCTCGCCTACAAGAACTTCGACCTTACCATCTTCGGCACCGGAGCGGCAGGCAACGAAATCCTCCCTACCTCATTCCGTACCGACCGTCCTAGCTGCAACACCTACAGCTACTACTGGAACAACTCATGGAAGGAAGGTCAGGACAACTCCAACGCCAAGTTCCCTGCAGCCAGCAAGTGGACTCAGGAGGCGTTCAGCTCCACCCTTACCGTATTCGACGGCTCTTACTTCAAGATCAAGCAGGTCCAGCTCGGTTACACCCTGCCTAGGACTCTCCTCCGCAAGGTCAATGTAAGCAACTGCCGCGTATTCGTCTCTCTCGACAACTTCTTCACTTTCACCAAGTATATCGGACTCGACCCGGAGATTGCCACCTACGGCGGAAGCTCAAGCGGTATCGATATGGGTGTTTACCCGACCTCGAAGCAGTTGATTTTCGGTGTTAATCTCGCATTCTAAACATTTATGGATATGAAAAAGACCCTTACATATATTGCCGGGATTGCCGCTGTCGCGTTTGCTGTCGCTTCTTGCGAATCCCGCCTCGACATCCCTCAGAAAGGCGTAGTTTCCATAGAGGACTTCTATAAGACTGACGATGATGCCGAGTCGGCTCTCACCGCGGCATACTCTCGTACCTACTGCTACTACAACTACAACAATACCATCGGCTGGAACGACGCTCCGCATCTTGCGATCTGGACCTACGCTTCCGATGATATCTATGCTGCCGGCAACAACTCTTCCGACAACACTGCACAGCAGGAGATGAACTCCTACCGTTTCGACAACAACAACGCCAACATCACGGCTTCCTACCAGTCATACTATGTATCAATCTATGCCTGCAACCTCGTCATCGACAACTTCGACGGCGACAAGGCCGACAGCGATGTCAAGAAGAAATGCGTAGCCGAGGCAAGGATTCTCCGTGCATACGACCACCTTATGCTTGCCCTCGGCTGGGGTACCGCTCCTATCATCGACCATGTGATCGGCGGTAACGAGAGACCGGCCAACGCCGAGAGCCAGGAGCAGGTGCTCCAGTGGGTTGCTGACGAGTGCGACCTCGCGCTTCCTTATCTCGACGAGCGCAAGAGCGTCAGCGACAAGGACGCTACCGCAAAGGTTACCAAGGCATTCGCTCAGGGCGTAAAGGGCAAGGCTCTCCTTTCCCTCAAGAACTGGGCCGGCGCTCAGGCAGCTCTCAAGCCTATCGTAGAGGCTACTGACAAGTATGAGCTCGTGCCTTCAGACCACATGGTGGACCTCTTCCATCTCGAGGGCGACGGCAACAGCGAGTCCATCTTCGAACTCAACTATGTCTATGGCTCAGACGTTCCTGACCAGTACAACAGGTCCGGACGTAACCTCACCACCCTCTGGAACTGGCGTATGGACAAGATGTACGCTCCTACCGGAGAGGGCACCCAGGTTTACAACAACGGCTGGGGCGAGGTTAACCCTACCAAGAAGTTCGTCGAGACCCTGATTGCCAATGACGGTGTCAACTCAGCACGCCGCAAGGCTTGGATCAAGAGCTATGAGGAGGTTCTCTATGAGATGCCTTATACCAACGATGCCGACTGCCCTACCCGTGCTCTCAAGGAGGCTGACAAGACCCGCGGTATCTGGGCCGGTGACGGTCTCTACGGTCACTGCGGCTGGTTCATGTGGAAGAGGAACATCCGTCCTCAGGATATGAGCCCAAGCAACCAGAGGATGTACAACTTCCCTATCATGAGGCTCCCTGAGGTGCTCCTTATGTATGCAGAGGCTTGCGCAATGCAGGGCGACCCTGACGGAAGCGGCCTCAAGGCTCTCAACAGGATCCAGAAGCGTGCAGAGTCCGCCCACGTCAGCACCAAGTGCGAGATGAGCGAGGTCAAGACAGAGAAGTATCTCGAGTGCTGGCTTGAGTGCACCCGTCTCCAGGACATCCGCCGCTGGGGCGACGGTGAGAAGGAGCTCGGTGACAACGGTACCTACTATCCTTCATTCTGTGATGCCATGTTCACCAAGGATGAGGCTGCGCACAGAGGATATGTTGATGAAACCAACGCCGGCTGGTGCAAGAAACTCTACACTGTCGGTTTCAAGGCCGGAAAGCACGAGCTCTTCCCGTTCCCGTTCGCAGAGATGCAGATCAACCCGAACCTTGTTCAGAACCCTGGCTATTAATAGCTGGCTGATACTCAAATAAAAGAAGCCGACCCCTCCGGGCCGGCTTCTTTTTATCATTTTAATACTAATCTTTCATTGACCAATCCCCGGTCAATAACTATTTGGCATTTGCAGGTTTAGCAGGACGCGGGCCGGACGGGCGGCGCGGGGTTACCAGCACCGGCTTGTTGTTCTCGTCGTGCGTAGGCATACCGTAGCGGTCAGAAAGCATGCTCTTGGTAATCAGGGAGTCGATAGGCACATTCAGCGGACGCACCTCGCTTGGCAGCGGCTTCCCGGAGAAAGTCTGGAAATACCCGACGCACGCATCCCTCCACCACTCGGCATCATTCTTCTGGATATCGAGTTTCCTGGAGACTTCATTGAAAATAGCCTCGCTAACATACGGCTTCAGGCTCTCCCAGGTCTTCTGATACGCCTCCACCTCGCTGATGCCGCGGTCATAATGCATGCACAGCTCATCCCAGAGGCTCCTCCCGCTCTTCATCTGATAGTCCCAAGGCACATGGTGGAACCAGAGAAGCAGGTTCTCAGGGCAGGTCTCCAGCGAATTGAACATCGAAGCCAGCGGCTCATTGTACTGGTCCACATTGTCCGTACCCTCTCTCGTGCGGTCGAATCCGATACCGTCCTTGTCGGCCTTGTGGTAGAACACAGGCGACCAGTCGCGGCGGAAATTCCTCTCCCAAGGGCCCGGGCCGTAGTGCGAACCGGCGAAGATATGGTGCAGGCCGAGAGGCATGGTATAATCCACCACCGTCTCGCGCGAAGTCATCATTATATCCTTCACAGGCTCCAGAAACTTCTTCTCGAACGCCTTGGCGCTCATCCCCTCAGGGCAGTTGAAAGTCTGGCGAACCCACTCGTCCGCAATCTGCTCCGCGCTCAGCTCAGGATTCCAGGCCAGACGGCCGAAAGCATACCAGTTGGACTGGGCGAAGATATAGCCGCAGAAATTGGCATCCTGGCCGGTATTCGCAACTCCCGCGATAGCCTTGATTCTCTTGGCCACGGTAGAGCCCTTGCCTTCGCAGTAGGTATCGCTGTCCAGGCACTCCTCCCAGGTGGTACCGTGATAGACGAGATGGTTGGAGAAGCCGAGATACTCCTGGGTAATCTGGAACTCCATCATCATAGGGGTCTCCTTCAGCCTTCCGAAGAGCGGGCTGAACGGCTCGCGCGCCTGGAAGTCGATAGGACCGTTCTTGATCTGCACGATAGCGTTGTCCGCGAACTTGCCGTCGAGCGGAGCGAACTCCTCCAGAGCCTGGTTGGCCCTGTCCTCGCTGGCAGGGTTATAGACGAACGCCCTCCACATAACGATGCCGCCGTATGGCTTGAGAGCCTCAGCCAGCATATTGGCGCCGTCGGCGTGGGTGCGGCCGTAGTCCTGCGGACCTGCCTGTCCCTCTGAATTGGCCTTTACGAGGAAGCCTCCGAAGTCAGGAATTGCCGCGTAGATTTCAGCCGCCTTGTCCTTCCACCACTGGCGCACCTTAGGGTCGAGAGGGTCGCCGGACTTCAGACCGCTGAGGGCGATAGGGCTCGTCCACTTGATTGAGAGATAAGTCTTTATGCCATACTCGCGAAGGATGTCCGCAATCTTCGCCACGCGTGCGATATGCTCCGCGTCGAGGATGAGCGGGTTGGAGTTGACATTGTTGAGCACCGCGCCGTTGAGTCCGACGGAAGAGCTCAGCTCGGCGTAGTGGCGGATTCTTCCAACCGGGATTTCCGGGGCCGTCCATTCCCACATCGAGAGTCCGGCATAGCCTCTCTCCACGGTGTCATCGAGGTTGTCCCAGTGGTTGAGGATGCGGAGGTCGTAGTACGGCTTCTCCCTGAGGTCCATGCCGGCGCCGGCCAGCCCGAGTATCTCGGCGCGGCGCAGAGCGTTCACGCCGTAGCGGATAGCGGCATCGGAGCCGCCTTCCACGAAGCGCTTGCCGTCCTTGTCATAGATGTGGTACTCCTCTTTGGCGAGGTCGCCGTTGACCCCGGTCTGCACCGAGGCAAGCACCTCCTCGTAGCTCCGTCCGTTGGCGAGCCAAAGCTCTGTGCCGTCCTGCGCGCTCGGCTTCGGGGAACTGCACGCCGCTGCCGCCAAGGCAAGCGCGGCGATGAAAGTGAATTGATGTAAAATCTTCATATTGAATATGTTATTTGATTAGTTCCGATGAAGGCGCCCCGAGGTAGCTTGGCTTGAGGCCGCCGAAATCTATGAGAATCTTTTCGAGCACCACTCCCGCATCGACGAAGCGGAAGCGGAGCGTGTGCCTGCCCGGCGCGCCGAAGTCGAGCTCCGCATTGCTGCGGATGATGCTTCCCGCCTGCCAAGGTCCGAGTTCGCCCCGGTACTGCCCGTTGTAGTTGACCGTGACCTCCTCGCCCCCGTCCACGCTTACCGCATAGCACAGGCCCTTGCCCGCGTTGAAGTTGAGCGTCGGAGCGAGCAGAACCTGGAGTTTCGCCGGCCCGGCTGAAGCGGTGAGAAGTTCGAATTCGAGGTATGCGTTGTCCGGAGTATTTATTGCCGGCAGGGTGGTCGCCCCGCACATGGTCTTGCCGAGGTCCGGGATGATGCTCACGCCCTGCGAGGCGCTGAAATTGCCGGCTTCGATGGAGATGTAGCCGCCTGT
The DNA here is from genome assembly GCA_963588685.1 of bacterium. Taxonomy (GTDB): domain Bacteria; phylum Bacteroidota; class Bacteroidia; order Bacteroidales; family UBA932; genus Cryptobacteroides. The sequence goes on along the minus strand of CAVAID010000009.1, from coordinate 26,809 downwards.
CTCGCTATGGCAGAGGTACGGGGCCTCTTCGGAGCGCTTGACTTCAGGCATCACCTGCTCCCTCGGCTGCTGCCAGTAGGTATAGCCGATGTGGGTCTGGTCCATCATGTGGTTCCACTTGCCCCCGGCGATTTCATGGTTGTAGTGCGCATTGAGCAGGGAGTCGCGCCTGTAGAGCTCCTCCGTCCTGCCTGCCCAGAAATTGGTCTCCTGCGGAGTGGTAGCGGTGGCGTTGCGGGCTGCGCTGTAGTACATTTCATATACATTCTGCATCGCCTGCACCGGGAAGAGCACCAGCTCCTCGTAGGCGTCGCGCTGGCTCGGGCAGAGCTTCTGCAGGACGCGTAGCGCCCTCACTTCCAGCTCGTTCCACTCTCTGAGCACGGTATCCCACTCGCCGTAGTCGAAGCTGTAGGTGCGCGCGTTGAGCAGCTCCGGGGTCACCCTGCGGGCGTATTTGGAGTAGAGTCTGATGATCTGCGCTATCTCCTCGGCCTGCGCCTCGCCGAACTGGTCGGCGGCGAATTTGCGGGTGTGGTCGAATATGTTGTCAGGATTGTAGGCTTCCGGGTTCCAGGCCATATCGAGGAAGAACTGGATAGGGTACTCCATCGGCTTGAGGTCGCCGACATTGACCACCCAAAGCTTGCGCACGCCGTACTCCCAGCAGAGGTTCATCTGCTCCCATACTCTCTCCACCTGATTGCAGTTGAGCCACTTGTAGTTTCTCGGCCCGCCCACGTAGTCGAAGTGGTAGTACATTCCGTAGCCTCCGCTGCGCGGCTTCGCGTCCGGGGACGGCAGTTTGCGTACATTGCCCCAGTTGTCGTCGCAGAGCAGCAGGGTCACGTCGTCCGGGACCCTCATCCCCTTGTCGTAGTAGTCCTGCACTTCCTTGTAGAGCGCCCAGACCTGCGGGGTCTCCAATGCCGGCTTGCCCGTGGCCTTGCTGATGAGTTTGCGCTGCGCCGCGACTATCTTCTCCAGCAGAGCTATGTTGGTGCCCTCCTCCATCGCCATATCGCCGTCGCCGCGCATTCCGATGGTCACGACATCCTCAGTGTCCTTCATCCTCTGCAGGCCCTTGAGCCAGAAGTCCTCGAGGACCTTGCGGTTTTTGTTGAAGTCCCAGATGCCGTTGCCGTAGCGGTGCCACTCCTTCTGCGCCCTCGCGCAAGGCTCGTGGTGTGAGGTGCCCATCATGATGCCCATAGTGTCGGCATAGTACATGTTGAGCGGGTCGTCATCGTAGAACGCCGCGTCCCACATCGCCGGCCACATGAAGTTGCCCTTGAGGCGGAGCAGCAGCTCGAACACCCGCTTGTAGAAGGCGCTCGTGTAGCCGTGAGTGTTTTCCTTGACCCAGCCGGTCAGCGCCGGAGCCTCGTCATTGAGGAAGATGCCGCGGTAATATACCCCCGGCTCGCCCTCGGTGTAGGAGCCGTTCCTGACCCAGATGCGGCTGTGCTTCTCCGCCGGCACATCGGCCCACCAGTACCACGGCGACACTCCGATCGAAGCGGAGAGGGCATAGATGCCGTAGGTGGTGCCGCGCTTGTCGCTGCCGGCGATGACCACCGACCCGTCAGCGGTCTTGAGGATATATTTCTCCCTTGCTCCGCTGAGGCCCGCAAGCTCATCGGCGCTGAGGTACTGCTCGATGAAGCCTCCCAGGCCCACCGTGCCTATGATGATTGAAGGCCCGCTGACCCGCTCGGAGATTGGGGCGCGGTGTCCGGTGACCCGCAGGAAGTCCTCGGCAAGGTTTTCAGCGGCCCATTTGACGCCCGTCCACTCGCTCCGGCTGTCCGTCACGATGCTCGCGACGAAGTCCCCGTCGGCGATGAGGGTCCGTTCCGGACCGGCCTCGAACACCGCGTAGTCGGCGGAATTCGCGCCTGCAGCCGTGCAGATGAGCGCCGCAGCCGCGGCGGCAAGGATGAATCTGTGCAGTTTCATATTCTCGGGTTATTAGTGCTGCATAAAGGTAATAATTTTCCGGGAAACGCCCTCTTCCGCCTCCGTGCGCGCCGCGCAAAATGTATCATTATCAAAAAACAATGTTACACAGGGTGTTACAAAAAGAAATTAATGCTCGTATCTTTGTTTCACCACTTAAAGACATTGTTGTAACCAATTATTAATAACCAACAACTTATGAGCAAAAAAGTTTTAATCAATGCTGTCAGCGCCGCTCTGGTGCTGCTTGCATCCGTGCTTTTCCCGGCCAGCGCCCTTGCCCAGAACCGCAGCATAAGCGGTACTGTGGTTGACAAGGAAGGGCTTTCCGTAATCGGAGCTGCCGTGGTCGTCGTGGGTCAGACCTCGACGGGCACCCTTACCGACAATGACGGTAAATTCTCTCTCAGCGTCCCTGCAGGTGCTCAGATCGAGATTTCCTGCATCGGCTATGTCTCTCAGAAAGTGACTGTCGGCAGCAAGTCCAACATCGAAATCGTGCTTGTCGAAGATTCACAGCTCCTCGAGGAGACGGTGGTCATCGGTTACGGTACCGCCCGCAAGTCCAACATCACCGGTTCAGTGGCATCAGTGGGAGGCGAAACCCTCCGCGCCGTGCCTGCTACCGACGTGTCGGCAGCGCTCCAGGGCCGCGTGGCAGGTGTGGAGATGATCCAGACCAACTCCAAGCCGGGCTCTTCAATGCAGATCCGCATCCGCGGCCAGAGGTCCCTCTCCGCTTCCAACGACCCTCTCATCGTGCTTGACGGTATTCCGTTTATGGGCAGCCTCACCGATATCGCCACCAGCGACATCAAGAGCATGGACATCCTCAAGGACGCAGCCTCCACGGCCATCTACGGCTCCCGAGGTGGCAACGGCGTCATCCTCATCACCACCTACAAGGGAGTGGAGGGACAGGACGCGAGGGTATCCTTCAATGCCTACACTTCCATCAAGAAGGCCGTAAAGTATCCTATGATGCACGGCGCCAAATACGCCCAGATGCGTAAGATGGCCGGTATCTACACCAACTCCCTCGACGAGGACGACTCCGTGGACACCGACTGGCAGGACCTCTTCTACCGCACCGGTCTCACCCAGAACTACGACCTCAGCGTCACCGGAGGCACCAGGACCGGAAGCTACCGCTTCGGCACCTCCTATTATAAGGACCAGGCCGTCATCCCTACCCAGCAGTACGACCGTATCTCCCTCACCGGCAGCGTTGACCAGAAGATAGGCAAGTGGTTCAAGTTCGGATTCTCCACCAACACCAACTACAACCGCAATGACGGCAACCAGGTGGACATGTACTCCGTGCTCTCCAAGTCTCCGCTCGTAAACCCTTACAACTCTGACGGAAGCCTCAAGACGCGCATCAACATGCCGTCCGACAACGACTCCTATGTCCTCACCCGTGACGTGGTTGAGAATCTGCACGATGCCGGCACCTATGTAAGCGAGTCACGCTCATTCGCCAGCTACAATACCGGTTACCTCGAGGTAAGCTGCCCTTGGATCGAGGGCCTCTCCTATAAGCTCAACGGCGGCCTCAACTACCGCAACACCAAGGCCGGCTCATTCACCGGAGTAGGCGTCAACGGCTCAGCCTCTTCCACCAACAGCGCCTCCTGGTCATACTACGAGACTCTCAACTGGACTGTAGAGAACCTCCTCACTTACGACCGCACCTTCGCCGAGAAGCACCACATCAATGTAGTGGGCCTCTTCTCAGCCGAGCAGACCACCTACCAGGGACAGTCCCTCTCGGGCAAGAACATCCCTAACGAGCTGTTCCAGTACTACAACATCGGAGCCTGCCTCGCCAGCGACATCACGGTCAACTCAGGCAGCTACCAGCAGTACGGCCTCATCTCCTACATGGCCCGTGCGATGTACTCCTACGACGACCGCTACATGCTGTCCGCAGCCATCCGCTCCGACGCATCCTCAAGGCTTGCCGCAGGTCACAAGACCCACACCTATCCTGCGGTTTCCGCAGGTTGGAACATCCACAAGGAGAGCTTCATGGAGCCGACCCGCGGCTGGCTCGACGAACTCAAGCTCCGTGTCGGCTACGGTGAGACCTCCAACCAGTCCATCTCCCCTTACGCCACCCTCGGTTCGCTGACCACCCTGTCATACAACTTCGGCGACGAGAGATATGCCACCGGATACTATGTGTCCACCCTGCCTAACGACGAGCTCGGATGGGAGTACTCAACCACCTGGAACTACGGTCTCGACTACTCGTTCTTCAACGGCCGCCTCCACGGTACCCTCGAGTACTATTCAGTCAACACCAATGACATCCTCCTCTCCCTCGGACTTCCTTCCACCGCGGGCGTAGGCTCGTACACCGCCAACATCGGCTCCACCTCCAACAAGGGCTTCGAGTTCTCCGCCAACGGCACCATCATCGACAGCAACGACTGGTCCCTCACCGCAGGACTCAACTTCTACACCAACAAGAACCAGCTCGTCAGCCTCGCCGACGGACAGACCCGCGATACCGGCAACTGCTGGTTCGTAGGCTATCCTATCAACTGTCTCTATGACTACGAGTACGACGGACTCTGGCAGGAGGGCGACCCTTATATGGACATCCTCGAGCCGAGCAATGTCAGCGCCACCACCGGCTACAAGGACGCAGTCGGATCCATCAGAGTCAAGTATCACGGCGAGTACAACGAGAACGGCGAGCCTGTGCGCGCCCTCTCTTCCGACGACCGCGTACCTATCTCCACCGACCCTAAGTTCGCCGGCGGTTTCAACACCACCCTCAGGTGGAAGAACCTCGACCTCTCCGTAATCGGAGCGTTCCAGTGCGGCGGCATCCTCCTTTCTTCCCTGCACAGCGGCAACTCATACCTCAATATGATCACCGGCCGCCGCGGCCAGATTGATGTCGATTACTGGACTCCGGAGAACACCTCCGCACGCTACCCGAGGCCGGGTTCCCTGCTTAGCGGCGACAACCCTAAGTACTCTTCAGTGCTTGCGCAGTACAACGGCAGCTTCTTTAAGATCCGCACCATCACCCTCGGATACAACATCCACAGAATCGAGGCTCTCAGAAGAAGCGGCATCTCCAACCTCAGAGTTTACCTGACCCTCCAGAACCCTGGACTCGTGCTCTTCTCTGACTTCTTCAACGAGACCGGTCTCGATCCGGAGCCGAACGCCAACAGCTACAGCTCCACCGCCACCGGCATCCCGGGACCTTCCCGTATCTCTTATGTGGGCTTCAACACCCCTAATACGCGCAACTTCCTTCTTGGTGTCAACCTGTCATTCTAAGAAACCCCAGCGTTATGAAAAATATCAAAAACATAATACTTTGTCTTGCCGGAATCGCCTCATTTGCAACTTCCTGCCAGTCGATACTCGACGAGCATCCTAAGACGATCTACACCCCGGACTACTTCACCACGCAGGCCGGAGTCGAGGGCGGTCTGACTGCGCTCTATGCCCGTCTCCGCTACCAGAACGGCAACGCCTACTGCTTCAACATCATGACCACCGGCACCGACGAGGCTACCTATGCCCAGTCAGCCGACGGCAACTTCAAGATAGCCGACATGTCCGGCGCGGGTATCCTTACCCCGGACAACAGCAACTCCGGCAACTACTGGACATTCACCTACATCAACACCGCCAACGGCATCATCACCAATGCAGAGGCAGTGGGCCTGGATGCATCCCTGATTGCCGAGGCGCGCTTCTTCAGGGCGTTCGAGTACTTCAACATGGTACAGATTTTCGGCGGCGTGCCGCTCGACCTCGGCTCAGGCGAACTCCAGTTCAACACCTCGCCTGTCCGTACCTCCGTGCGCAACACCGTGCCTGAAGTCTATACGAGGTGTATCTTCCCTGACCTCAAGGAAGCCGTCACCAGCCTTCCGGACAACCCTCGCCTCACCGGTGCCCTCACCAAAACCGCCGCGCGCATCGTCCTCTCCAAGGCATACCTCACCTACGCATGGTGGCTCAAGAACCCTAAGAACATCCCTACCTACCCTGAGTGCAGCCGCGTCGATCCTGACGGACACGATGCAGCCTGGTACTACCAGCAGGCCTATGACATCGCTCTCGAGGCCATCGCCAATCCGGGACCTTTCGGACTTGAGGACTATTATTATAAGGTATTCCTCGGCTCCAACGACCGCAACAAGGAGCAGGTGCTCTATGCGGACCACACCGAGAACTCAGAGCAGTACAACGGCGCAAGCCTCAGCTACGGCTCCGGCGGCAATATGGACAACTTCGCAAGCTGGATGCTTCAGTGGAACTATCCTAACATGAAGATCACCAACAGCGAGGGTGCCCAGGTCAATCCGGTGCTCCGTACCGACAACCAGTTCCTCGGCCGTCCTTGGACCCGTATGGCTCCTACCCAGGAGGCGCTCGCAACCTTCACCCACAAGGACAAGGACTCCCGCTTCGACGGCACCTTCACATACATCTACCGCACCAACTGGACCCAGGGCGGCAACACCTACGAGTGGGTTGAAGGCCCTAACGGCCACCACATCGGGATGGGCGAGCCTTTCCTTACCTTCCTTCTCGAAGAGGACTCCAGCGTGGACTACAGCGTAGATGCAGGTCAGGTAGTAGTCGGCAAATCAGCCAATTACGACTCCTATGTCATCAATCCTAGCGGCGTAAGCCGTATGGCATACCCGGGAATCTGGAAGCTCGGTCCGTACCGTACCAATACCACCGGCACCGGCCAGCCTAACGCCAGCGCCACCCGTCCGTATGTAATCCTCAAGTTCTCCGAGCTTTACTTCATCGCAGCCGAGGCCGCGGTGCAGGGAGCTAGCGGAAGCAAGACCGCACGCGAGCTCCTCAATGTGCTCCGCGCCCGCGCCGGCAAGTGGGAATACAAGAACAACGAGGGCGTTAAGTATGAGGCTGACTTCAGCGCAGAGCTCACCGCCGAGACTCCGGCCGTCATCACCATCGACTACCTCCTCGACGAGAAGATGAGGGAGAGCTTCGGTGAGGGATACCGCTGGTACGACCTCGTTCGCACCCAGACCTGGAAGGAGCGCGCAGGCAAATACACCATCGCAGGCGCAGGAAAGGATGACCATACTCCGGTCGTAACCACCCGCACCATCGAGGATTACCACTACCTCCGTCCGATTCCTCAGAGCCAGCTCAACTCCATGAAGGTTGACGATGCCACCAAGAAGGCATACCAGAACCCTGGCTACACTACGGAATAAAGTTTCATTTCCTGCGGAGAGCGCCGCTCTCCGCTACATATCAATAGACGGGAGCCGGGGGCTCCCGTCTATGCTTTAGGAGGGGGGATTTGGATATTTAAAAAATTATCCGTTAATTTGCAGACCCTTTGACGTGGGAAATGTACTAATAAAACTTAATATCTATCATTATGGATTATCCTGAAATTGTAGAGAAAGTCAAGGCGATAATCGTTGACAAGCTTGGCGTAGAGCCTTCAGAGGTCACTGAGACCGCTAATTTTACAAACGATCTTGGGGCAGACTCCCTTGACACGGTCGAGCTCCTTATGGAATTTGAAAAGGTGTTCGGCATCAAGATTCCTGATGAGGAAACCAGCACAATCGCAACCGTCAAGGATGCTTGTGACAAAGTCGCTGAGAAGCTCGCAAAATAAGAGATTTCTTATTGACTAAATTTAAAGGGATGGCTATAACGGCCATCCCTTATTCGTTGTATATGTCCTGTCTCTCTATTCGTTAGGTATCGCGAAGGTCAGCTTGAGGTGCGGAACTCTTCCGCTCGGTGCGTCAGGGCCGTTGAGGGCTGCCTTGTAGAAGCGGTCCTTGTCCAGCTGCGTGGACTCGCTGTAGCTCGTTGAGGACTGGCTGGCATAGGCCGCCAGCATCGCGTAGTTGTAGTAGTTTGAGTAGTAGTTGGAATAGCTGCTGCTGCCGTAGCCGCCGTACATGCTGTTGTAGTAGCTCTGGTAGGCGAGGTACTGGTACATCTCGCTGAGGTCGGACGAGCCTGAGGTCGTGGTGGCCACTATCTCGTTGGCCATTATGAGCAGCCAGATGTCATAGTCGCCGTCTCGGAGGCTCTCGGCCTTGCTGTCGGAGGCGTCATCGGCGTCTATCTTGAGGAGCTCCTGCAGGTGGAAGGTGATGTCAGGAGAATAGACCAGAGTGTCGCGGTTGATGTCTCCCTGGTTCTCGTATGACGAGCCCGAGTCGGTGAGCCCCATGAAGTTGGTAAGGTTGCCCGACTTGATGCGGCAGGTCGGCGAGAGCACGTCAGGCCAGTCGTCGAGGTCCTCCACATTCTCTGGGGCTTCGAACGGGAGTATCAGGGAAGCCTTGTTGATGACAGTCATCTTCGGGTCGCCGCCCTTGGAGGCTATGGCGTCCTCGGCCAGCTTCTTGAGCATGGTCGCGGAGATTACAGGCTTGAGTCCGCCGCCGCCCTCGATGCAGATCTCGTCCCCGGCGTAGCCCACGCGGTCGGAGGTCTCCTGCGAGGTGAGGTTGAGCGCGTACTGCGGATAGCTGCCTGAGGTGGCGTTGGTGAAGAGGGAGTCGAGGTCGTAGAACTTGTCCGCTCCATAGTAGAAGAGCAGGCAGGTGTCCTTGCGCTCCCCGTCGTATTCCGCGGAGAAGTTGAGTTGGGCGTAGTTGCCGTCGATATAGCCGTAGTCGGTATCGTAGCTGAGCTGCAGCTCGAACATGTCGATTCTGCCGCCCTCGCTCTCAGGAGATGCCGTCTCGATATAGATGCCCGGGAACTTGGCGAGGTAGGTGTCGATGTCGGCGAGGTCCTCGTCGGTCATCGTCAGGTATCTGCTTCCGAACTCTTCGGTGAAGTCGAAGCTGAGGGAGTCCACTCCGTTGAATACCGGCGTGCCCTTGGTGACGGTCCTGCTGCCGTGCGGGAACGGCTTGTTGCAGTCGTAGTCCTGCTCCACGTCGATGGCGCGGCTGAGCTCATAGACCTTGACGGCCTGCAGGATGCTCATCTGTCCCTCGTCAGCCACGGAGACCGTATCCTTGGCCGCTGCGAAGTGGAAACTCTGGAACTTAGGGTCCTTGCCGAAGTCCATCGTACCGTCCACGAGCGGAATCAGGGTCACGGCGCTGCCCCTGGTGGTCAGGCCGTAGTCCTTGTCCTTGACTGCGCCGATGGTGATGCGGGTGCTGCTGTAGCCCGAGAGGCTGTCCGCCATGCGCACATAGACCTCCGGGACAGGTACATCAACCGTGTAGAACTTGAATGTCTGGCTGGTCGGGACGAGATTGCCCCCGACGCCGTTGCTGCTCTCTATGCAGGAGAGGCAGCAGAGGGCTGCCGCCATACCCGCGAAGATATGTGCTGTCTTCATCTTAAAGCTCATCATAAAACTTGCAGTACCCGTCCACATAGCTTCCGTCCTTGAGCGAGGCTTCGTCATACTGGAGCACAGGCAGGCCCAGCTCGCTGCACCAGGAGCGGATTTCCTGCTTGACATCCTTTGCGCCGAGGATGATGCCGTCGGAGTACTGTGCGGCGGTTCGAGCAAGATTTATGCCATTAGCCTCCTTGAGCAGTTCGAGGTCTTCGGGGCCCACTCCGCCGAAGCAGGCTTTCTGGGCGAATGCCGGGTCAAAACCGCACTCCGGCGTGTCGTCGTAGAGCGAGAGGACGACCTTGCTCGAAGAGAAAATCGGATCGTCCCTGTATGCTTTCTTGAGATAGACCGGCACGAGCTGGGAGATCCAGCCCTGGCAGTGGATTACGTCCGGAGCCCAGCGGAGCTTCTTGACGGTCTCCAGCACGCCGCGCGCGAAGAATATCGCACGCTCGTCGTTGTCGGCGAAGAACTTCCCGTCGGCATCGCAGAATGTCTGCTTGCGGCGGAAATAGTCCTCATTGTCAATGAAATAGACCTGAATCCTCGCAGACGAGATGGAGGCTACCTTGATGATGAGCGGCCTGTCCACGTCTCCGATGATTATGTTCATCCCGGAGAGGCGGATGACCTCGTGGAGCTGGTTCTTCCTTTCGTTGATGCAGCCGAAGCGGGGCATGAACGAACGGATTTCCCTTTTGCGCTCCTGAACTCCCTGAGGGAGATATCTGCCGATGTTCGCGATGTCCGATTCCGGGAGATACGGGTACATCTCGGAATTGACGAAAAGTATTTTCTGCTTGAAAGCACTCATAGATACAAAGATAATAAATTTTTTCCGATAAATTGATAATTATTATCTTTGGGGATTGAAATGAAGTCGGCGAAAGAACAGAAGATGATGCGGCGGCGTCTGGCAAATGCCTACCTGTCGAGCGTGATCAGTATCAGCCTGGTGCTGCTGCTGATAGGGATTGCGTCCCTGCTCACGGTCAACGCCGGGAGCGTGTCGCGCTATCTCAAGGAGAATATGAAGGTCTCCGTGCTCTTCAATTCCGACGTCACCCAGAAGCAGGCCGACTCCTATGCCGCCTCCGTCACCCCGCTCCCGTATGTGCGCGAAGTGCGCGTCGTGTCGAAGGAGGAGGGGGCCGAGGAGCTCAAGAAGATGCTCGGCGAGGACTTCCTCAGCGTCTTCGAGACCTCTCCGGTGCCGATTTCGGCGGATGTGACCCTCAAGGCCGAGTATGTGGTACCGGACAGTCTGGCCATGGTCACCAAGGCCCTCGGGGCTTCGCCGCTCGTGGATGAGGTGGACTGCCGGGACAGCCTGGTGGAGACCCTGGACTCCAACCTCGCCCGCATTTCGCTGGTATTCGGCGTGCTGATTGCGCTGCTGCTCTTCATCTCCTTTGTGCTCATCAACAATATGGTGCGCCTGAGCGTCTTCGCGCGGCGGTTCACCATACACACGATGAAGCTCGTCGGGGCGACGCGCAGCTTTATCCGCGCCCCGTTCCTGCGGGCCGCGCTCGTGCAGGGACTTATCTCCTCGGCGCTCGCGTCCGGCGTGATGTGCGGGATTCTCTATGCGATGCGGCGCTCGTTTCCGGAGTTCTTCTCCATTTTCAGCAGCGGCACCCTGCTCATATCTGTGGGCATAGTGTTCGCCTGCGGCATACTGCTCTGCCTGGTGAGCACATATTTCGTCGTCGGCTCCCTTGTCGGCGCGAGCAAGGATGATTTATATTATTAGTATGGAAAACAAAGACAAGATGGCGATTACCCCCAAGGGCCTCAAACTCCTCATCGCAGGGGTTATAGTGATGGCCGCCGGCTACATCCTGATGATGGGCGGCGGGATGAAGGACCCTCAGGTGTTCAACAGCGATATGTTCGACTTCCGCCGGCTGGTGGCCGCTCCGATAGTGATACTCTCCGGGATAGCGGTGATTGCTGTGGCGATCGTGGGAGTATTTAAAGAAAGGAGGAAATAGGCTATGGAATGGTGGGAAGCGCTTTTAATGGGCATAGTACAGGGGCTCACCGAGTTTCTGCCTGTGAGCAGCAGCGGGCATCTTATGATTTCCAAGGCCCTGCTCGGGGTGGACGCTGAAGGATTCCTCGACTTCACCGTGACCGTGCATTTCGCGACGGTGCTCAGCACGGTAGTGGTGTTCTGGGCCGCCATCTGGAAGATACTCAAGGGAGTGTTCAAGTTCAAGTATAATGACGAGACCGACTATTTCCTCAAGATCTGCGTTTCCATGGTGCCTGTCGCCATCGTGGGATTCTGCTTCAAGGACAAGGTCGAGGCGCTCTTCGGCGACGGCCTGCGGACGGTGGGAGTGTTCCTGCTCGTCACGGCGGCGCTGCTCTGCTTCTCGGACGTATTCACCAAAAAGGTGAAAATCAAGAACAACTACCGCAACGGCATCTCCTGGTGGCAGGCGCTTGCGGTCGGTCTCGGCCAGGCCTGCGCCGTGGCTCCGGGACTCTCGCGCTCCGGCACCACCATCGCCACCGGTCTCATCTGCGGCGTGAAGAGGGAGAATATGGCACAGTTCTCATTCCTGATGGTGCTGATACCTATAGTCGGCGAGCAGCTGCTTACCATCCTCGATATGCTCGGGGAAGAGGCTGCCGCAGCGCCGGGAGTGGGCGTGATGCCGCTTCTGGTCGGCTTCATAGCGGCCTTCGTTTCCGGGCTTTTCGCCTGCAAGGTGATGGTCGCCCTCGTGAGCCGCGCCAAGCTCTCCTGGTTCGCCCTCTACTGCGTGGTCGCTGCCGCCCTGATATTCATATTCGCGTAAATGCCTGAGCGTAAGGACATATACTTCGTTTCCGACGTACATCTGGGCCTCGAGCTCAAGGATCCCGCGGAGCGCGAGCGGCGCTTCGTCTCCTTCCTCAAGGGGCTTCCGCGCGAGACGACCCGCGCCCTCTATCTGCTCGGCGACATCTGGGACTTCTGGTACGAGTACCGCGATGTGGTCCCGCGCTACGGCGCGAGAGTGGTGGCGGCGCTCATCGACCTGATGGACGACGGGGTTGAGGTAAGTTTCTGCCCGGGTAATCACGACATCTGGTGCTACTCCTACTTCGAAAGCCTCGGGATGCACCGCTTCGACCAGCCGTATTATCTCATCCTGGAGGGCAAGCGATTCTGCATCGGGCACGGCGACGCGCTCGGCGGGGCAAGGCGGGGTTATTCGTTTATGCTCAAGGTCTTCCACAACCGCACGCTGCAGAAGCTCTTCAGTACCCTGCACCCGTGGATTGCGTTCCGCATCGGGCTCGGCTGGTCCAACTCCAACCGCCGCACGCACCTGCCTTACCATTTCCGCGGCGCGGACGAGCCTCTCTACAAGTTTGCTCTGGCCGAGTCGGAAAAAACTCCCGTGGACTACTTCGTCTTCGGGCATTTCCACGACTCCGTGGACCTGACCCTCCCGACGGGGGCCCGGCTTATCGTTCTCAAAGATTGGATGGACGGCGGGCAGCCTTACGCCCGCTTCGACGGCAGCGAGCTCGAAACCCGCCCGTACTGAGCTATTTGCGCTTCTTCTTTACCGAGCTGCTCAGGGTGTCGGTCTTGATGGTCGAGCGCGGAGGATACTCCATGAATATTGAATAGTAGAAGCTGTCCCACTGGCCTGAATCCCAGATTTTGCACAGCTCCTCGGTGCGCTTGTCCGCTCCCGTGGGGTCATAGCGCGACTTCAGGTCCTGGGAGAAGATTTTCGCCACTAGCTGCCAGAAGTTGGCCGCGAAGCTGTTCTCGTAGGTGCGGATGATGCTGTAGGCGCTCATCCCGCATTCCCTGTCCACCAGCTTCATCATCAGCAGGCCCTGGTTGATGGTCATGCTGCGCAGGTCCTTCTCGAAGATGTCGAAAAGCTCCCTCTCCACATCGCTGATGTAGCGGTTGCGCTCCGAGCGGCGACTCACGTCGGCGGCCAGCGTGCTGTCCACCTGCGCCATCATCTTGCGCCCCACGAGCGCGTAGGGATAGACTTTGTTGAAGTTCTGCACCAGGCGGTAGTAGCGCCGCCAGTCGGCGGAGTTCATCCTCTTGCCGCGCGGGAATATCCACACCGGGTCGAGCGTGTCGTGGAAGACCGTGTCGCCGTTCTCCTCCACGGTATAGTACATCGGAGTGCCGGTGATGCGACGTACCGCCTGCGAGCGGCAGAGGGTGCCGGTCGCGAGCAGAAGCAGAGCCGATATTAGCAGAACGCGCGTCTTCATTGCGGCTGCAAAGATACACAAATTTCTTGCCGCGCCGCACTGTCATTTACATCCCGCGAGCCCGTGTCGAAAATGCGCCGAAAAACTTTTTCTCCACTTCTGCAAAATGCTGAATCTGCGCGACTTGACCGCACAGATTGCGCGTCAAAAATTATTCAAAATAATTGAGAAAAGTTATGCAGTTTCAGAAATTTTTACTAAATTTGCAGTCCCAAAAATTGCCTCCTTTCCGCGTAAGGAGTTGATTTTCAGGGGTTTATTGGTTGAATAATATATTTTTAAAGTAATACTGAGATGTTACAACCTAAGAGAACAAAATTTAGAAGGGAACAGAAGAACCGCATGAAGGGCAACGCCCAGAGGGGCAACCAGCTCGCTTTCGGCTCTTTCGGTATCAAGACCCTTGAAAATTGTTGGCTCACGGCGCAGCAGATCGAGGCTGCCCGTCAGGCTATTTCGCGTTGTATGAACCGTGAGGGTCAGATCTGGATCAGGGTATTCCCTGTCAAGCCGATCACCAAGAAGCCTCTCGATACCCGTATGGGTAAAGGTAAGGGTGACCCGTATGCGTTCGTAGCCCCTATCACTCCGGGCCGTATCATTTTTGAGGCCGAGGGCGTGTCTCTCGCCGTTGCCAAGGAAGCTATGCGTCTCGGCGCCAACAAGCTCCCTATCGCCACCAAGTTCGTCGTGCGCAGGGATTATGTTGAATAATTTATCGGAGAAAGAGAAATGAAAGCATCAGAAGCACGCGAAATGTCTGTAGCAGACCTGCGCGACCGTATTGAGGTTGAGAAGAGCAATCTCGCCACAATGAAGATTAATCACGCGATTTCTCCATTGGAGGACACTTCCAAAATCGGTAAGACCAGGAGGGATATAGCTCTTATGATCACTATCCTTGCTGAAAAAGAAAAAAAGAACTAAAAGAACAATCTTATGGAAAGAAATCTTCGTAAGGAAAGAATAGGAGTAGTGGTCAGCGACAAGATGGACAAGACCATTATCGTTGCCGTCAAGACCAAGGAGAAGCATCCTCTCTACGGCAAGTTCGTCAAGAAGACCACGAAGTTCGTTGCCCAGGACGAGAAGAACGAGTGCGGTATCGGCGATACCGTCCGCATCATGGAGACCCGTCCTCTCAGCAAGACTAAGAACTGGAGATTAGTAGAAATCGTAGAAAAAGCAAAATAGTATATGATACAGCAGGAAACACGTTTACAGGTGGCCGACAACAGCGGTGCAAAGGAAGTCCTCTGCATCCGCGTGCTTGGCGGTACCCACCATCGTTATGCGACTGTCGGTGATACGATCGTCGTTGCAATCAAGAGTGCCATTCCCGGCGGCGACGCCAAAAAGGGTACGGTTTCAAGAGCTGTAGTCGTGCGCACCAAGAAGGAGATTCGCCGTCCGGACGGTTCATACATCCGCTTCGACGACAATGCCTGTGTCCTTCTCAACAACGCGGGCGAACTCCGCGGCACCCGTATCTTCGGCCCTGTTGCCAGAGAGCTTCGTGCCAACTTCATGAAAATCGTTTCACTGGCTCCGGAGGTCCTTTAATCAACAAGCATTATGAAGAAGTTACATATCAAGAAAGGCGACACCGTGTATGTGAATGCCGGTAACGACAAGGGGAAGACCGGCAAGGTCCTCTCCGTGGATCCTTCAAAGGACCGCGCCATCGTTGAAGGTATCAATATGGTCAGCAAGCACACCAAGCCGAACAGCAAGCAGCCTCAGGGCGGCATCGTCAAGGTGGAGGCGGGCATCCATATTTCCAACCTCAACCTCATCGATCCTAAGAGCAACACTCCTACCCGCGTGGGCTACAGGATGGATGGAGACAAGAAAATCCGTTTCGCTAAAAAATCTGGGGAGGAGATCAAATAATTATGGCAAAGAAAAACGCACCGGTACAGGTTCAGGCTCTGCCTGCAGACTATGTACCTGCCCTTAAGAAGGCCTACAGGGAGGAGATCATCGACAAGCTCAAGAAGCAGTTCTCCTACACTACCGTAATGCAGGTTCCGCGCCTGGTGAAGATCACCATCAATGAAGGTGTCGGCGCCGGTACCCAGGACAAGAAGATCGTTGAGGAGGCAGCCGAGGAGCTCTCTCTCATCACCGGTCAGAAGGCACTCATCACCACTTCCCGCAAGGACGTATCCAACTTCAAGCTCCGTAAGGGCATGCCTATCGGAACCAAGGTTACCCTCCGCGACGTGAAGATGTACGAGTTCCTCGAGAAGCTCATCAGGGTCGCTCTTCCTCGTATCCGCGACTTCAACGGCATCGCCGAGAACATGGACGGCCGCGGAAACTACACCCTCGGACTCAAGGAGCAGGTTATCTTCCCTGAGATCGACATCGACAAGAATCCGCGCATCCACGGACTCGAGATCACTTTCGTCACCACGGCCAGGACTGATGAGGAGTGCCACGCGCTTCTCGCCGCATTCGGGCTGCCTTTCAAGAAACATAACAAATAATATACTATGGCAAAGGAATCAATGAAAGCCCGCGAGGTTAAGCGCGCTAAACTTGTCGCCAAGTACGCAGAGAAGAGGAAGGCACTCAAGGAGGCCGGAGACTGGGCTGCCCTTGACAAGCTTCCTAAGAACGCTTCTCCAGTCCGTCTTCACAACCGCTGCTCCCTCACCGGTCGTCCTAAGGGATACATGAGGGCGTTCGGCATCAGCCGCATCCAGTTCCGCGAGATGGCCAGCAACGGTCTCATCCCGGGAGTAAAGAAGGCAAGTTGGTAGTAGTAATTAAAGAACAGAAAAGATATGACTGATCCAATTGCAGATTATCTCACCAGAATTCGCAATGCATACAGTGCAGGCAAGAAGGTAGTGGAGATTCCGTCTTCCAAGATGAAGGTCGCCATCACCCAGATTCTCTGTGAGAAGGGCTATATCCTCAGCTACAAGGTAGTGGAGGGAACCCCGTACAACACCATAAAGATCGCTCTCAAGTATCACCCTCAGACCAAGGCAGCCGCCATCCGCAAGATCGAGCGCGTCTCCACCCCGGGTCTGCGTCAGTATGCTGATGTGGAGAATATGCCTCGCGTCCTCAACGGACTCGGCATCGCAGTGCTCTCCACCTCTAAGGGCGTAATCACCGACAAGGAAGCCAGGGAGCTTGGCGTAGGCGGTGAAGTTATTTGCTACGTATATTAATTTTAACAACACATTCAGATAATGTCACGAATTGGTAAATTGCCTGTAAGCCTTCCGACCGGGGTGAGCGCCGAGCTTCTCTCCGGCAACGTGCTGAAGGTTAAAGGACCTCATGGTGAGATGACTCAGAAGGTAGATCCTGACATCACCGTCACCATTGAGGACAATCAGATCAAGTTCGCCCGTCCGACAGACCAGCCGCGTCACCGTTCGATGCACGGTCTCTACCGTGCTCTTGCGCACAACATGGTAGTCGGAGTCAGCGAGCAGTTCACTATCAAGCAGGAGTTGGTCGGTGTAGGTTATCGTGTCTCTCTCAGCGGACAGATCCTCTCCTTCTCCCTCGGCTACTCTCACGAGATTCAGCTGATGCTCCCTTCAGAGGTCATCGCTGAGGTCCCTGATGTCCGCAAGGGTGAGAATCCTGTGCTCGTACTCAAGAGCTGCGACAAGCAGCTGGTCGGCCAGGTTGCAGCCAAGATCCGTTCATTCCGCAAGCCGGAGCCTTACAAGGGTAAAGGTATCAAGTTCGTCGGTGAGCAGCTTCGTCGCAAGGCGGGCAAGACAGCAGCCGCAAAATAAAAGGAGGATTGAATTATGGCACTCAATAAAATCGAAAGAAGAAGAAGGATTCATTACCGCATCCGTAAGCATGTCAACGGTACTGCAGAGCGTCCACGCATGGTCGTATTCCGCAGCAACAAGCAGATTTACGTGCAGGTTATTGATGACGAGCAGGGCAAGACTCTCTGCGCTGCTGCATCCAACGACAAGGATCTTGCCGCACAGTGCAAAGGCAAGACCGGCATCGAAGCCGCTGCGGTTGTCGGCAAGGCAATCGCCGAGCGCGCTCTCGCAAAGGGGATCACCGCTATCTGCTTTGATCGTGGCGGTTACCTTTTCCACGGAAGAGTTAAGAGTTTGGCGGACGCTGCCCGTGAAGGCGGCCTCGTATTCTAATAGAAGAGACTATGGCAAATACGAATGTTAAAAGAGTAAAGACTTCTGACCTTGAGCTCAAGGACAGACTGGTCGCCATCCGCAGGGTTACCAAGGTAACCAAGGGCGGTCGTCACTTCCGCTTCGCCGCAATTGTGGTAGTGGGTGACGAGAACGGTGTGGTAGGTTATGGTCTCGGCAAGGCAAACGAGGTGACAGCCGCCATCGCAAAGGGCGTTGAGGACGCAAAGAAGAATCTCGTAAAGATTCCTGTCATCAACACCACCATTCCTCACGAGCAGGAAGCCAAGTTCGGCGGTTCCCGCGTATTCATGAAGCCTGCGGCTCCCGGTACCGGTGTAAAGGCCGGCGGTGCGATGCGTGCAGTATTCGAGTCTGCGGGTATCCAGAACGTCCTCGCCAAGTCCAAGGGATCTTCCAACCCTCACAACCTCGTGAAGGCCACTGTTGCGGCTCTCACCCAGATGAGGGATGCCTACACGGTAGCCGGTCTTCGCGGCGTTCCTATGACTAAGGTTTTCAACGGTTAAAGTAGGAGACACGATTATGGCAAAGTATAAGATTACCAAGACTATAAGCAGCAACGGAGAGACGAAGCGCCAGAAGGACAACCTTCGCTGCCTCGGCATCCGCCGCATGCATCAGACCGTAGAGGTGGAGAAGACCCCTGTGACCGAAGGTCAGGTGGCAAAGATCGCCCATCTCTGCAAAGTTGAAGTGATAGACTAAGGAGGACGCAAAATGAAACTTAACAATTTGACACCTGCTGTTGGTTCTACCCACACAAGCAAAAGATTGGGCCGTGGCCAGGGTTCCGGCAAGGGCGGTACGTCCACCCGCGGTACCAAGGGTGCTCAGGCACGTGCAGGCTACGAGCACAAGATCGGATTCGAAGGCGGTCAGATGCCTATCCAGAGGCGTCTGCCTAAGTTCGGCTTCAAGAACCCTACGAGGGTTGAGTACAAGGCCGTCAACCTCGATGCTCTCGAGGCTCTCGCAGCCCAGTCCGGCCTCAAGGAGTTCGGAGTAGAGGAAATCAAGGCTGCAGGCCTCGCAGGCAAGAACAGCCTCGTCAAGATTCTCGGCAACGGCGAAGTCAAGACCGCGTTCACGGTCAAGGCTGACGCTTTCTCAAAGTCTGCAATCGCAAAAATCGAAGCGGCCGGCGGAAAGGCTGTCGTAAACGAATAGCTTTATGAAGTTCGTCGAGACCATAAAGAACATATTCAAGATCGAGGAGCTTCGCAAGAGACTCGCGTACACGTTCATCCTGATTCTGGTCTACAGATTGGGATGCTTCGTGGTACTTCCGGGTATCGATGCGTCCATGCTTGCCGGCCTCCAGAGCAAGACTCAGGACGGTCTGGTAGGACTCCTGAATATGTTCTCCGGCGGCGCCTTCGGTAACGCCTCCATTTTTGCGCTCGGTGTGATGCCGTACATTTCGGCATCCATCGTGATCCAGCTTCTCGGCGTTTTCGTCCCTTACTTCCGCAAACTGCAGATGGAGGGCGAAAGCGGCCGCAAGAAGATGAATCAGATGACACGCTGGCTGACCATCGTGATCATCTGCATCCAGGGTCCGGCTTACATGGCCGCCGTTCACAGCCAGATTCCTTCAGCTGCGTTCGTGGCCGTCAACCAGCTCGGCTGGAGCAACTTCATGTTCAACCTCGTTTCCACCATCATCCTGATGGCAGGTTCGATGTTCGTGATGTGGCTCGGCGAGCGTATTACTGACCGCGGCATCGGCAACGGTATCTCCCTCATCATCATGATCGGTATCGTGGCCCGTCTGCCTTATGCCCTCCTCGCCGAGTTCAGCGCCAAGCTCTCCGTCAACAACGGTGGACTTCTGCTTCTCATCGTCGAGCTCATCATCTGGTTCTTCGTCATCATCGCGGCGATTGCACTCGTGCAGGCTGTCCGCAGGGTGCCTGTCCAGTATGCCAAGAGGGTGGTCGGCAACCGTCAGTACGGCGGTGTGCGTCAGTACATTCCGCTCAAGATCAATGCCGCCGGCGTTATGCCTATCATCTTCGCCCAGGCGCTGATGCTCTTCCCGCTCATCTTCTCCCGCTGGGATTCAACCCGTGGACTTGCTGCCACTCTCGGTGACTACACCGGGTTCTGGTACAACTTCATATTCTTCATCCTCATCGTTGTCTTCACGTTCTTCTACACGGCCGTCACCGTCAACCCGACCATGATGGCGGAGAGCATGAAGAGGGACGGAGGATTCATCCCGGGAGTGAAACCGGGCAAGAAGACCGTAGAGTACCTCGACACCATCATGTCAAGGGTCACCCTTCCGGGCTCATTCTTCCTCGGCATCATCTCCATTCTTCCAGCCATTGCAATCATCTTCGGCATCAACAACTCATTCGCGAGCTTCTACGGCGGTACTTCGCTTCTGATTCTCGTCGGCGTTGTGCTCGATACTCTGCAGCAGGTGGAAAGTTATTTGCTGATGCGCCACTACGACGGCCTCATGAAGACCGGACGGCTCAGCGGGCGCTCAGGTATGTAGTTCTTTGAATAAAAAGTGAAAGGTTGTGATCAAGCCTAAGACAGAAGAAGAGATTGAGCTTTTACGCGAGAACGCCATCATCGTCTCCAAGACGCTGGCGGAAGTCGGTAAAGCGGTAGCCCCAGGTGTGACAACTGCAGAGTTGAATAGGGTGGCCGAGACTTTCATTCGCGACAACGGCGCTATCCCAAGCTTCCTCGGTTTCGAAGGCTTCCCTGCAGCCATCTGTGCCTCAGTCAACGATGTCGTGGTCCACGGATTTCCGTCAGACTATGTCCTCAAGGAGGGCGACATCGTGACGGCGGACATCGGCACGCTCTACAAGGGCTATAACGGCGATTCGGCTTACACCTTCCCTGTCGGGGAGGTGGACGCCGAGACCCGCAAGCTCCTCGACGTGACGAAGGCCTCGCTCTACAAGGGCATTGAAGCGGCTGTGGCAGGTGCGCGGACCGGAGATATCGGATACGCGGTACAATCGTATGCTGAATCGTACGGATTCTCAGTGGTACGTGAGCTTGAGGGCCACGGTATCGGGAAGAGTATGCACGAAGACCCGGGTGTGCCTAACTACGGCAGACGCGGGCACGGAACCCACCTCGTGGACGGTATGGTCATCTGCATCGAGCCGATGATCAATGCCGGGGGCAGGGGAGTGTATCTCGCCCGCAACAACTGGTCAGTCAAGACCTCCGACCACAAGAATGCGGCGCATTACGAGCTTACGGTTGTTGTCCGAAAAGGTCGTGCCGAGCAGCTTTCAACCTTCGATTTTATCGAGAAAGATGGCGGGATTAAATTTTAAAGTGTTATTTTTATGTCAAAACAGGTAGCAATAGAACAAGATGGAAAGGTTATAGAGACCCTTCCCAACGCGATGTTCAAGGTCGAGCTTGAGAACGGTCACGTCCTGCTCTGCAACATTTCAGGCAAGATGCGCATGAACTTTATCCATATACTTCTTGGCGACAAGGTTAGGGTAGAAATATCACCGTACGATTTGACCAAAGGCAGAATATCTTTCAGATACAAATAAAAACTCACAGATATGAAAGTCAAGACATCCATCAAGAAGCGCAGCGAAGACTGCAAGATCGTAAGGCGCAAGGGTCGCCTCTACGTCATCTGCAAGAAGAACCCGAAGTTCAAGATGCGCCAGGGATAATAATCAGTAACAAATTAAGTAAAGTATAATTATGGCAAGAATAGCCGGTGTTGATTTACCAAACAACAAACACGGAGAGATAGGTCTGACCTATATCTTCGGTATCGGCCGCCCTTCAGCAAAGAAGATTCTTGAGAAGTGCGGTGTCGATCCTACGATCAAAGTCGGTGACTGGAACGACGAGCAGATTGCCAAGATCCGCGCTGAGATCAATGCTGAGTACAAGATCGAAGGCGAGCTCCGTTCTTCCGTCCAGATGGACATCAAGCGTCTCATGGATATCGGTTGCTATCGCGGAATCCGTCATCGTCTCGGACTCCCTGTACGCGGCCAGAGCACCAAGAACAACGCCCGTACCCGCAAGGGTCGCAAGAAGACCGTTGCCAACAAGAAGAAGGCGACCAAGTAATCATTGATGAATTATGGCAAAGAAAACTACAACATCCAAGAGAGTTGTCAAGGTTGAAGCTTATGGCGAGGCTCATATTTCATCAACCTTCAACAATGTTATCGTGTCTCTCACCAATGCTCAGGGCCAGGTGATCAGCTGGGGCTCAGCGGGCAAGTGCGGTTTCAGAGGCTCAAAGAAGAACACCCCTTACGCAGCCCAGATGGCTGCCGAGGATGCTGCCAAGACCGCGTTCGACGCAGGTCTCCGCAGGGTTAAGTGCTATGTCAAGGGCCCGGGTGCAGGTCGTGAATCCGCCATCCGTACCATCAACAACGCAGGTATCGTAGTTACCGAGATCGTCGACGTTACCCCGATGCCGCACAATGGATGCAGACCGAAAGGCCGTCGTAAAGTTTAATTTTAAAAAAGTAAGACTGATATGGCAAGATATACAGGTCCTAGCACCAAAATCGCCCGTAAGTTCGGCGAGCCTATTTTCGGTTCAGACAAATATTTCGAGAAGAGAAACTACCCTCCGGGACAGCACGGACTTGCCGCAAAGCGCAAGAAGTCAAAGGACTACTCCATGCAGCTCAAGGAGAAGCAGAAGGTCAAGTATATGTACGGAGTGCTGGAGCGTCAGTTCCACAACACCTACAACAAGGCCTGCCGCCTCTCAGGACAGAAGGGTGAGAACCTCCTCTTCCTCCTCGAGAGCCGTCTCGACAACATCGTTTACCGCCTCGGCATCGCTCCTACACGTGCGGCTGCACGCCAGCTCGTGTCCCATCATCACATTACCCTCAACGGCGTTGTCGCCAGCATCCCTTCAACTCAGGTGAAGCCGGGTGACGTCGTTGCTGTAAGGGAGAGATCGAAGAGCCTTGAGGTCATCCAGAACAGCGTTGCTTCCCTCACGAAGTATTCATGGCTGGACTTCGACGCCAAGACGCTCACGGGCAAGTACCTCAACGTTCCTACCAGGGCCGAAATCCCTGAGAACATCAACGAGCAGCTCATCGTCGACCTCTACTCCAAGTAACATTTAACACCAGACAAATATGGCAATCTTAGCATTTCAGAAACCTGACAGGGTCATCTTGCTCGAAAGCACCGATACCGTCGGCCGTTTCGAATTCCGTCCTCTTGAGCCGGGATACGGTCAGACAATCGGCAACGCTCTTCGTCGCATCCTGCTTGCCTCTTTGGAAGGTTTTGCTATCAGTCAGATCAAGATCTCCGGCGTAGAGCAGGAGTTCGCGACCATCCCGGGCGTCATCGAGGGTATGCAGGATATCATCCTCAACCTCAAGCAGGTACGCTTCCGCCGCATGGTCGAGACGGTCGATACTGAGACGGCAAACATCGTCATCAGCGGCAAGAAGGAGTTTACGGCAGAAGATATCTCAAAGGGATTGTCTTCCTTTATGGTGTTGAATCCGGAACTTCACATCTGCTCACTTGAGCCTTCAGTAAAGCTCGAGATCGCGATCACCATTACCAAGGGACGCGGCTTCGTGCCTGCAGAGGAGCTCAGGGATGAGAATACCCCAATCGGTACCATCCCTATCGATGCTATCTACACTCCTATCCGCAAGGTCAACTGGAGCGTCGAGAACTATCGTGTGGAGCAGAAGACCGACTACGAGAAGCTCAATCTCGAGATCGTGACCGACGGTTCCATCTCCCCTAATTCCGCACTTCATGAAGCGGCCAACATCCTTATCTATCACTTCAAGCTCTTCACCGACGAGAAGAAGATGTCGATGGAGAACACCGTGGAGCCTGATACCAAGGAGCTGGACGAGGAGTCTCTCCGCATGAGGCACCTCCTGCTTACCAAGCTTTCAGACGTGGGACTGTCCGTCCGTGCGTTCAACTGCCTCAAGGCGGCTGACATCGACACCTTCGCCGACCTCGTGTCCTACTCCCGCGCCGAGCTGATGAAGTTCCGCAATTTCGGGCGCAAGTCGCTCAACGAGATTGATCTCCTTGTCGAGAAGATGAAGCTTTCATTCGGAATGGATGTCACAAAGTATAATATCGAACCAAAGAAAAAGAATATCGAAAGATGAGACACAATAAAGCTATAAATCATCTTGGACGCAAGAGCGGACACCGCAAGGCACTTCTCTCCAACATGGCCGCCTCTCTCATCCTTGAGAAGAGGATTACCACCACAGTTGCGAAGGCCAAGGCCCTCAGGAGCTATGTGGAGCCGCTTATCACCAAGTCCAAGGAGGATACGACCCACAACCGTCGTGTCGTCTTCAGCTACCTCAAGTCCAAGGAAGCCGTTACGGAGCTCTTCCGCAACATCGCTCCGAAGATCGCTGAGCGTCCGGGCGGATACACCCGTGTGCTTCACATGGGCTTCCGTCAGGGAGATGCTGCTGAAATGGCTATCATTGAGCTTGTTGACTTCAACGAGGCCGCTCTCGCTTCTACTGCCAAGGCAGAGAAGAAGACCACCCGCAGAAGCCGCGCCAAGAAGGCCGAAGCACCTGTGGAGGCACCTCCTCAGGAGGTCCAGCAGGACGAGCAGCCAAAGGCTGAGTAAAACGCTAAGGGGGAAGTTCGGGCTTCCCCCTTTTTTATTTTTATAACCCAAACACTACAACTATCATAACCACATAAGCAATGAATTATCTGTTCTACGCAGTGCCTGCCGCAGCAGTGCTCGCACTCGCATTCGCCTATTATTTCTTCCGCCAGATGAGGCGTGAAGACGAGGGAACTCCGACTATGAAGCAGATCGCGCTGTATGTGCGCGAAGGTGCCATGGCCTACCTCAAGCAGCAGTACAAGGTCGTGACGATTGTATTTGTCATCCTTGCCGCATTCTTCGCCGTGCTCGCATACGGTTTCGGCGTCCAGAACTCCTGGGTGCCGTTTGCTTTCCTGACCGGAGGCTTCTTCTCCGGACTTGCCGGATTCGTCGGCATGAAGACCGCCACCTACGCCTCAGGGCGCACAGCCAACGCCGCCCGCCGCTCGCTTAACTCCGGACTCAAGCTCGCGTTCCGCTCCGGCGCCGTGATGGGGCTTACCGTAGTCGGCCTCGGGCTTCTCGACATCGCCCTCTGGTTCGTGATTCTCAATGCCTGCGTGCAGGAAGCGTCCATGTCCCAGAAACTTATCGTCATTACCACCACGATGCTTACCTTCGGTATGGGAGCATCCACCCAGGCCCTCTTCGCCAGGGTCGGCGGCGGCATCTACACCAAGGCTGCCGATGTGGGAGCTGACCTCGTGGGCAAGGTTGAGACCGAGCTCCCGGAGGACGACCCGCGCAACCCTGCCACCATCGCCGACAATGTTGGAGACAATGTGGGAGATGTGGCCGGCATGGGCGCCGACCTCTACGAGTCCTACTGCGGCTCGATTCTCTCCACCATGGCTCTCGGCGCATCGGCATTCTTCTCCGCCGGTCCTGAGGCCCAGATGAAGGCCATCCTCGCTCCGATGCTCATCGCGGCCGTCGGAGTCGCGCTTTCAGTGATTGCGATATTCACCGTTCGCACCCGCGAGGGCGCCGGGATGAAGGAGCTCCTCAAGTCGATGAGCTTCGGCACCAACCTCGCCGCCATCCTCAGCGGCATCGCAACCTTCGGGATAATGTATCTCGTGGGCCTGGACAACTGGCTTGGCCTCTCGCTCTCCGTCGTGAGCGGACTGCTGGCCGGCGTGGTCATCGGCAAATCCACGGAATACTATACCTCCCACTCCTACAAGCCGACGCAGAAGCTTGCTGAGGCCGCGCAGACCGGCCCTGCCACCGTCATCATCTCAGGCGTGGGCCTCGGAATGCTCTCCACGGCCATCCCTGTGGTGACCATCGCAGTCGCCATCATCCTTGCCTATCTCTGCGCCATCGGCTTCGACGTGCAGAATATGGTCAGCGCTTCCAACCTCTCGCTGGGTCTCTACGGAGTCGCCATCGCGGCGGTCGGAATGCTCTCCACCCTCGGCATCACTCTTGCCACCGATGCCTACGGTCCTATCGCCGACAATGCCGGCGGCAACGCCCAGATGAGCGAGCTGGAGCCTGAAGTAAGGGAGCGCACCGATGTGCTCGACGCCCTCGGCAACACCACAGCCGCCACCGGCAAGGGCTTCGCCATCGGCTCAGCGGCTCTCACCGGCCTTGCGCTGCTCGCCTCCTATATTGAGGAGATCAAGATTGCTCTCGTCCGCGTGGGCGAGGCCGTGGTCGGAGTCGGCGGGCGCCTTATCGAGAATGCTTCCGACGCGAGCATCCTCGACATCCTGGCTTACTACAAGGTCGATATTATGAACCCTGCGGTGCTTGCGGGCGTATTTATTGGGGCTATGATGGCCTTCCTCTTCTGCGGCCTGACGATGAACGCAGTGGGCCGCGCCGCCGGCAAGATGGTGAGCGAGGTGCGCCGCCAGTTCCGCGAGATCAAGGGTATCCTCACCGGCGAGGCGACTCCTGAATACGACCGCTGCGTGGAGATTTCCACCCGCGCCGCCCAGAAGGAGATGCTCGTGCCATCGCTCGTGGCGATTGTCGTGCCGGTGCTGACCGGTATGCTGCTCGGTGTGGCCGGCGTGATGGGCCTGCTCATCGGCGGCCTCGGCTCCGGCTTCGTGCTTGCCATCTTCATGGCCAATTCCGGCGGAGCCTGGGACAATGCCAAGAAGTTCGTCGAGGAGGGCAACTACGGCGGCAAGAACTCCGACTCCCACCACGCCACCGTGGTCGGTGACACTGTGGGCGACCCGTTCAAGGATACCTCCGGCCCGTCCCTCAACATCCTCATCAAGCTGATGAGCATGGTCAGCATCGTCATGGCCGGCCTCACCGTCGCTTTCCATCTGATTTAAG
The DNA here is from genome assembly GCA_963588685.1 of bacterium. Classification (GTDB taxonomy): domain Bacteria; phylum Bacteroidota; class Bacteroidia; order Bacteroidales; family UBA932; genus Cryptobacteroides. The sequence continues at coordinate 153 of CAVAID010000009.1, read as the reverse complement.
CGAAAATATTTTGCAATTCCGCAAAACTGTTGTACATTTGCAGTCCCAAAACCACCACTTGGTGGTCAGGGACTGCTTATTGAGATATGGTGTAATGGTAGCACTACAGATTCTGGCTCTGTCAGTGAGGGTTCGAATCCTTCTATCTCAACT
>CAVAID010000008.1:47905-54318 GCA_963588685.1 bacterium | reverse complement strand
CCTGCCGCTAGCGTTCATCCTGAGCCAGGATCAAACTCTTCTTTGTATATTTTCTATACTTCTAGCTTGACCCCGACATCCTATTCGTTTATATCCATAAAAGAAATTAACGCTCTCGATTCTTTAGTTTCTCGGTACTTGCTTGTACTTTCCTAAGTCAGTCTTTTCAATGAACTTTCAAATTTGGCGCTAAAAAAACCAGCCTTTCGGCTGATGGCCAGCCCCTCGCTTTCGTTTGGGATTGCAAAGGTAGTTACTTTTTTTTAATCTGCAAACTTTTTTTAAGTTTTTTTCAGATTTTTATTTCGAAAGAACTCTTGCGTTCCGCTCCGTTTCCGAAGGGGCTGCAAAGGTAGTTACTTTTTGGTAAACAACAAATTTTTTCGAAGTTTTTTTTAAGATTTTTTAATAAAAAAGTATCCCCGGCCGCTGCAGGAGCCACTTTTCGGCTCTTCCGCGACCGGGGATACCTATGCTAAGCAATTGACTTCTACATCATTCCGCCGCCTTGCATTGCAGGGGCCGGCTGAGCCGGCTCAGGGATGTCCACGATACCGCATTCGGTGGTCAGGAACATGCCTGCGACAGAAGCCGCGTTCTCAAGGGCTACACGGGCAACCTTGGTAGGGTCGATGACGCCCGCCTCGAACATATTCACATATTCGCCTGTGCGGGCATTGTAGCCGTAGTCGTCCTTGCCTTCCTTGATCTTCTGGATGATGACTGCTCCGTCCACACCTGCGTTGGCTGCGATCTGGCGGAGAGGCTCCTCGATGGCACGGGCCACGATATGGATACCGGTGGTCTCGTCATCGTTCTCGCCCTTGAGCCCTGAAAGGGCATTGACGGCACGGATGTAGGCTACGCCGCCTCCAGGGAGGTAACCCTCCTCCACGGCTGCGCGGGTCGCATTGAGAGCGTCCTCCACACGGTCCTTCTTCTCCTTCATCTCAACCTCGGTCGTTGCACCCACATAGAGCACCGCAACGCCGCCGGCGAGCTTGCCGAGACGCTCCTTGAGCTTGGACTTGTCGTAGTCGGACTTGCAGTCCTCAATCTGCTTGCGCAGGGAGTCAACCCTCTCCTTGATGGCATCCTTGGAGCCTGCGCCGCCTACTATAGTGGTGTTCTCCTTGGTGATGGTGACCTTCTCGGCCTTGCCGAGCATGTCAGGAGTCGTGTTCTCGAGGGTAAAGCCCCTCTCCTCGGACACTACGACGGCACCGGTAAGGGTGGCGATGTCCTGGAGCATGTCCTTTCGGCGGTCTCCGAAGCCCGGAGCCTTGACGGCAGCAATCTTGAGCGCGCCGCGGAGCTTGTTGACTACGAGAGTGGTAAGAGCCTCGCCGTCAACGTCTTCGGCGATGATGAGGAGTTCCTTTCCCTCACGGGCGATAGGCTCGAGGATAGGGAGAAGGTCCTTCATCGTGGATATCTTCTTGTCGCAGATGAGGATATACGGGTTGTTGAGAGACGCCTCCATCTTGTCGGAGTTGGTCATGAAGTACGGAGAGATGTATCCGCGGTCGAACTGCATGCCCTCGACCACTTTGACCTCGGTCTCGGTGCCCTTGGCTTCCTCGACGGTGATCACGCCGTCCTTGCCGACCTTTGACATCGCGTCAGCGATGAGCTTGCCGATGTGCACGTCGTTGTTGGCGGACACCGTGCCGACCTGCTCTACCTTGGAGTAGTCAGTCCCGACTTCCTGGCTGTGAGCCTTGAGGTCAGCTACTACTGCGCCGACGGCCTTGTCGATACCGCGCTTGAGGTCCATAGGGTTGGCACCTGCGGTAACGTTCTTGAGGCCCACGTTGATGATGGCCTGCGCGAGCACCGTAGCGGTGGTGGTACCGTCACCGGCCTGCTCGTTGGTCTTGGAAGCGACTTCCTTGACCATCTGCGCGCCCATATTCTCGAAACGGTCCTCAAGCTCCACTTCCTTGGCGACCGTAACGCCGTCCTTGGTGACCTGAGGAGCGCCGAATTTCTTGTCAATCACCACATTGCGGCCCTTAGGGCCAAGGGTGACCTTAACTGCATTCGCAAGAGAGTCTGCTCCGACCTTCATCTTGGAGCGGACATCGACATCAAATTTTATTTCCTTTGCCATAATAATCCAGATTTAACATTACAGAACTGCGAGAATATCGGACTGCTTGACAATCAAGTACTTCTTGTCCTCGAAAGTAACTTCGGTGCCTGCGTATTTGCCGTAGATCACCTGGTCGCCGACCTTGACTTCCATCGGCTCGTCTTTCTTGCCGGGGCCAGCCGCAATGACTGTACCCTGCTGAGGTTTCTCTTTTGCGGTATCCGGGATGTAGATACCGGCTGCGGTCTTGGTCTCGGCCTCCTTAGGCTCAATCAGGACTCTGTCTGCTAATGGTTTGATCATGATAGTTATCGTTTTAATTAATTTTCGTTCGTACCCGGACCCGCCGGGCAGAAGTCAATTAATCAATGTCCGTGCCACTGACAAATTGTCGCAACTGCCAGAGCACGATGCCTACCGATACCGATACATTAAGGGAATGTTTGGAGCCGAACTGCGGGATGACGAGGGAGAGATCGGACTCGTCCACGACATCCTGACGCACGCCGTCCACCTCGTTACCGAAGACCAGCGCGTAGCGTCCGCCCGGCTCGGGACGGAAATTCTGGAGTTCCACGGCACGCTCGGTCTGTTCTACACTTATAATAATATAGCCTTCCTCGCGGAGGGCGCGCAGGGCGTCGAGGGTGTCGTCATAATGCACCCAGGGCAGGCTGTTCTCCGCCCCGAGGGCGGATTTGTGGATTTCGGCCGATGGCGGGCAGGCACAGATGCCGCAGAGGCACATCCGGTCCGCCTTGAAGGCGTCGGCGCTGCGGAAAGCGCTGCCCACATTGTGCGCGCTGCGTATATTGTCCAGCACCACCACCACTCCGGATGGGGGGAGGAGGCGATATTCTTCGGGCCTGACGCGGCCCAGCTCGATATTTCTGAGTTTCCTGTCCGTCACGGCGCAAAGGTACTGAAAAATGATTATCTTTGTCGATACTGAAACATCATTTATGAAACAGGACATCCAAATAATCGACCTTATCAAGAGAGAGAGGGAGCGTCAGGAATCGGGCCTTGAGCTCATTGCCTCAGAGAATTACGTGACCGAAGGAGTACTCAAAGCCATGGGCTCCATCTGCACCAACAAGTATGCGGAGGGCTACCCTGGCAAGCGCTACTACGGCGGATGCGAGGTTGTCGACCAGATCGAGCAGCTCGCAATCGACAGGCTCAAAGCACTTTACAATGCCGAATGGGCAAATGTGCAGCCGCACTCCGGAGCACAGGCCAATATGGCAGTGACGATGGCCATCCTCCACCCGGGCGACACCTTTATGGGACTCGACCTCAGCCAGGGCGGCCACCTGACCCACGGCTCTCCGGTCAACGCTTCCGGAATCCTCTATCACGCAGTGCCTTACGGGCTCAACCCGGAGACCGGCACGATAGACTACGACAAGATGGAGAGCATCGCCCTCGAGTGCAAGCCTAAGCTCATCATCGGCGGCGCGAGCGCATACTCCCGCGAGTGGGACTACGCGCGGATGAGGGAGATTGCCGACAAGGTCGGAGCGATACTCTGGATCGATATGGCGCACACCGCCGGAATGATTGCCGCGGGACTGCTCAAGAACCCTGTGGAATACGCCCACATCGTGACCTCCACCACCCACAAGACGCTGCGCGGACCGCGCGGAGGCGTCATCCTGATAGGCAAGGACTTCGACGACCCTCAGGGCCGCACTACCCCTAAGGGAGTGGTCAAGAAGATGAGCCAGATACTCGACTCTTCAGTGTTCCCGGGAGTGCAGGGCGGTCCGCTGGAGCATGTAATCGCAGCCAAGGCGGTGGCGTTCTTCGAAGCCAGCCAGCCTGAGTTCGTGGAATACCAGAAGCAGGTAATGGCCAACGCCAAGGCAATGTGCGAGGAGTTCATCCGCCGCGGCTACAAGATCGTCAGCGGCGGCACCGACAACCACCTGATGCTCGTGGACCTCAGGGGCAAGTTTGAGGAAGTCAGCGGACGTGTGGCCGAGACCCAGCTCGAAAGGGCGGCCATCACCGTCAACAAGAATATGGTACCGTTCGACACCCGCAACGCCTTCCAGACTTCCGGCATCCGCATCGGCACCCCGGCCATCACCTCCAGGGGCTTCGTGGAGAAGGATATGGTGGAAATCGTCGGACTCATCGACGAGGTGCTTACCTCCTGCGCGCAGCACATCGGGGCTCTTACCCTCAAGAAGGCCGACACCCCTACGCCGGAGCAGGTTGCGGAGCTCGAGGAGCATGCCAAGTTCCTTGAGGGCATAAAGAAGCGCGTCAACCAGATGACGGCGGGCGTGCCGCTCAACAGATATTAACAAGTTGTCACTCACATTCGGCAAGTCCCGTTCTTCGAGGCTTGCCGAATTTTTTTTAACATTTCACATCCTGCCGCGTCTATTATGTGACGCGTCGATAAAAAGACAAAGAATATGTACAAGAAATTAATAATAGTGATGATTCTGGCGCTGGCGACATTCTCTCTGAGCAGCGCCGCCACAGACGGGGGCAAGAAAGTTCCCCGCACGGAGATCAAGTCCATCGTCAAGGACTTCAAGCGCTACGACGACTTCGAGAGCGTCACCATCGGAAAGTTCATGATGAAGCTCATCAAGAGCGTCGAGACAATGGAGATTGACGATATGGACGATGACGAGAGCAAGGAATTCGAGAATGTGATGAAGCTGATGAAGTCCCTCGACGGAATGATTGCGGCGGACTACGAGGACTGCAGCGAGGCCGTCAAGGCCAGGTTCAACTCCAGGATGACCAAAGCACTGGACGGAGTGGAACTCCTGATGGAGAGCAAGGATAACGAAGACCATGTCTATATCTACGGCTATGTCACCAAGGACGGAGATGAGATCAAGGACCTGGTGATATTCTCCCCGGAAGAAGGCAACTTCATGTGTCTGCTCGGCACGCTCAAGATGGAGTACCTCGGAGAACTTGCCAAATCGGCAAATAAATGACGAGGGAGCAGTTCATAAAGCTCTACCTGCCGCTGCAGGAAGACCTCTACCGGGTCGCCTGCTATATCCTTGAGTCGCAGCAGGATGCCGAAGACGCAGTCCAGGACCTCTACCTCAGGCTCTATGACGGACTCGATGCGCTCGACAGCGTGCGCGAACCGAGAGCCTACTGCATCACCCTGATCCGTAACATCTGCATCGACCGCATCCGGAAAACCAGGCTGTCCGGCACCGACAATCTGCCGCAGGTCCCGATAAGCGAGACCCCGCAGGACGAGAGGCTCAGCCAGCGGCAGCAGCTCAAGGAAGTCCTGGAACGGATGTCCCGCCTCTCCAAAAGGGAGCAGGAAGTATTGAAAATGAAAGTGTTCGACGAACTTAGCTACGACGAAATCCAGGCCCGCACCGGGCTGTCCTACCTCAACCTGAGGGTCGTGCTGAGCAACGCAAGAAGAAAATTGAAACTGATATGAAAAGTATAGAAGAACTCGAACGGCTGGGAGCCGAAGAACTTGAGCGCATCGCCTCCGAAAGCGGCGTCACTGCCCCGAAGGACCTGAACGGGAAAATCCTGGGTGCCCTCACGGCAGCGGAGCTGACGCGGGAGAAGAGGAAGCGGAAAGTCTGGAAATTCGCCCTCGCACCGGCGGCGCTCGCCCTGGCGGCAGCCCTCACGGTCGGTATCAACTATCAGCATATCAATGCGATGCCCGCCGACACATTCAGCAATCCGGAGGAAGCGTACGCGCAGCTGGAAGCGACATTCAGCTACATCTCCGGCAAGGTAACAAGGGGCGTGGAGCTCGCGGATGCGGCCCGCCCGGAAATGGTCAAAGCATCCGAAACATTAAGTAAATTCCATAAAAACAGCGAATAATGAAAAAGTTAGCAATAATCGCAGGTCTCCTGCTCGCAGTCTGCACCTCAAGCTTTGCCCAGAGCGGCAAGAGCATCTACAACAAATACTCCGACAGCAAGGGAGTAAGCGCAGTCTATATCTCCCCGTCGATGTTCAAGCTCATCGGCAAGCTTCCTGAAATCGATGTGGCGGACGGAGAGGTCAACCTCACTCCGGTCGTCAAGGACCTGGAAGGGATGTATATGGTCTCCATCGAGGACAGCAAGGAGTGCAAAGGCCTCAAGGAGGATGTGGAGAAGATGGTTAAGTCAGGCAAATATGAGCTTCTGATGGAGACCAAGGACGACGGCGAGACCGTACAGATCCATGTAATCAACTCCGGCGAGTATGTAACAAGTCTCGTGATACTTACGGCCGAGAACGACGAGACGACTTTCATAGCGTTTGACGGCAAGATCCGCCAGGAGGATATCGAGAAACTGCTTGCCGC
>CAVAID010000008.1:0-47887 GCA_963588685.1 bacterium | reverse complement strand
CAAGGACAAGGACTAGCTGACAGGCTCGGACGATATAGTATAAATTGAGGGGAGCCTGTTCAGAGTGTAGAAAAAATACACTTTGAACAGGCTCCCTTCAAATATAGTTGTGAGGTGCAGTTTACATCCTGCACCTCATTGAAGACTTACTAGTTGCTCTGCTCGATTGCAGCCTGGGCTGAAGCGAGGCGTGCGATAGGCACACGGAACGGAGAGCAGCTGACGTAGTCGATACCGATCTTGCTGAAGAACTTGATGGACTCAGGGTCTCCGCCGTGCTCGCCGCAGATACCGCACTTGAGGTCGGCGCGTCTTGCGCGGCCTGACTGTACGCCGTACTCTACGAGCTTGCCGACTCCCTTGGTGTCAAGGGTCTGGAACGGATCGGCGTCGAGAATCTTGTGTCCAAGGTAGTCGCCCATGAAGGTTCCTACGTCGTCACGTGAGAATCCGAAGGTCATCTGGGTAAGGTCGTTGGTACCGAAGGAGAAGAACTCTGCGGTGCGGGCCATTCTCTCGCCGGTCAGAGCTGCGCGAGGGATTTCAATCATGGTACCGAAGTGGTAGGTAATGCTCTGCTCGGTATGGGCCTCAACCTCTGACTTAACGCGGTCGCAGATAGCCTTCTGGAAGTTGAGCTCGCGGGCGGAAACGGTCACAGGGATCATGATTTCCGGCTGCGGGTGCAGACCTTCCTTCTGGAGTTCAGCGACTGCGGTGAAGATGGCGCGGTACTGAGTCTCGGCGATGAGCGGATAAGCCACATGCAGACGGACGCCGCGGAGACCCATCATAGGGTTGACCTCATGCAGGTTCTCGCCTCTCTTGATGACCTCATCCACGCTGATGCCCAGCTCGTTGGCGACTTCCTTCTCCTTCTCCTCGGTCGTAGGCACGAACTCGTGGAGAGGCGGGTCGAGAAGACGGAACACAACCGGCTTGCCGTCCATCACGCGGAGCGTGCTCTTGACGGATGCCTTGATGAACGGCTCGAGCTCCTCGAGAGCGGCCCTGCGCTCCTCGTCGGTAGAGCAGAGGATCATCTTGCGAAGCTTTGCGAGAGGAACTTCGGAGTTCTTGCCGTAGAACATATGCTCGATGCGGAAGAGTCCGACACCCTCGGCTCCGAATGAGAGAGCCTTCTGGGCGTCCTCCGGAGTATCGGCGTTGGCGCGGACGCCAAGACGGCGGTACTTGTCCACGATGTTCATGAACTGGATGAAGAGAGGGTTCTCGCTGGCATCCACGGTCTCTACCTTGGAGTCATAGACGGCGCCCTTGGAGCCGTTGAGTGAGAACCAGTCGCCTTCCTTGTATATTACGGTGGAGTCAGCACCGAACTTAACGGTCTTGTGCTCCAGGTCGATAATCATGGAGTCGCATCCTACGATGCAGCACTTGCCCCAGCCGCGGGCCACGAGGGCGGCGTGTGAGGTCATGCCTCCGCGTGCGGTAAGGATACCGGCGGCAGCGCGCATGCCCTGGATGTCCTCTGGAGAGGTTTCCTCGCGGACGAGGATCACCTTCTGTCCGTTGGCGGCAGCATCCATGGCGGCCTCGGAAGAGAATACGAGGGTTCCTACGGCTCCGCCCGGAGAGGCAGGAAGTCCGCGTGCAACCATCTTGGCCTTCTTCTCGGAAGCGGCGTTGAGCACAGGGTGGAGAATCTCGTCGAGCTGTGCAGGGGAAACCCTCATCACTGCGGTCTTCTCGTCGATCATGCCCTCTGAGAGCATATCCATCGCCATCTGCAGGGCGGCGAGACCGGTGCGCTTGCCGATACGGCACTGGAGCATCCAGAGCTTGCCCTCCTGAATGGTGAATTCGATGTCCTGCATATCGTGGAAGTGAGCCTCAAGCCTCTTGCGGATGTCGTCGAGCTCGGCATATACCTCAGGCATAGCCTTCTCGAGGGATGGAAGAGCTGCATTGTGCTCGTTCTTGGTAGCCTCGTTGAGAGGGTTCGGGGTACGGATACCTGCAACCACATCCTCGCCCTGGGCGTTGATGAGCCATTCTCCGTAGAACTTGTTGTCACCGGATGCCGGGTTGCGTGAGAATGCCACGCCGGTAGCGGAGGTCTCGCCCATGTTGCCGAAGACCATTGACTGTACGTTCACTGCTGTGCCCCAGTCATCAGGAATCTTCTCGATGCGGCGGTATGCTATGGCGCGCTTGCCGTTCCATGACTTGAACACGCCTCCGATTGAGCCCCAGAGCTGGTCGTTGGCGTTGTCAGGGAACTCGACGCCGAGCACTTCCTTAACCTTTACCTTGAACTTCTCGCAGAGGTCCTTGAGTTCCTCGGCGGTGATGTCGGTGTCGGAAGCATAGCCCTTGGCCTCCTTGAGGTCGGCCATCATCTTGTCAAGCTGCTGGCGGATGCCCTTGCCGTCCTCCGGCTCGATGCCCTCGGCCTTCTCCATCACGACGTCTGAATACATCATGATGAGGCGCCTGTATGCATCATATACGAAACGCGGGTTGCCGGTCTTGGCAATCATTCCCGGGATGGTCTCGGAGCAGAGTCCGATGTTGAGGATGGTGTCCATCATTCCCGGCATTGAGCTTCTTGCACCTGAGCGGCAGCTCACGAGAAGCGGATCCTTAGGGTCGCCGAATCTCTTGCCCATCAGGTCCTCGGTAGCCTTGAGGGCTGCCTTGACATCGGCCTTGAGGTCGTCGGTGTAGCCGCCACCGAGCTCATAATACTCGGCGCAGCACTCTGTGGTAATGGTAAATCCTGCCGGTACAGGCATTCCCAGCCTGCTCATTTCGGCCAGGTTGGCTCCCTTTCCTCCAAGGAGCTCGCGCATTGAGCCATCGCCCTCGGCTGTCTTGCCGCCAAAGCGATAAACTCTCTTCTTCGTTTCAAACATATTATGAATCACTAAATGGTATTGTCAAAGTATCTTGCAAATTTACTACAAAAACTTGAATATAACTTCAAAATTTAAAGCAACTTTGCCGCAAGTTCGGAAAGTGCGCTTCTCTCCCCTTTTCTGAGGAAGATGTGCTGGAAAAGCTTCTGGCCGGCCATCTTCTCGCCGAGATGCGTCAGACCGTTGGACCACTGGTCCAGATAAGGCTGGTCAATCTGGAAAATGTCGCCCGTAAATACCATCTTGGTGCCCTCTCCGGCACGGGTAATGATGGTCTTCATCTCGTGCGGAGTGAGGTTCTGGGCTTCGTCGATGATGAAATAGCATTTGCCGAGGCTCCTGCCCCTTATGTAGGCCAGCGGCTCGATGACGAGTTTCTGCTGAGTGAGCATGCTCTCGATGCGGAGCGCCTCCTTGGAGCTCGGACGGAACTGTTCCTTGATGACATTGAGGTTGTCCATCAGCGGCTGAAGGAACGGGGACATCTTGGCCTTCTGGTCGCCCGGCAGGAAGCCAAGTTCCTGATTGCCAAGCACTACCGCCGGTCTTGAAAGCACTATCTGCTCATATTCGCGCTCCTGTTCCAGGGCGGCCGCAAGTGCGAGAAGGGTCTTGCCGGTGCCAGCGCCTCCCGTCAGGGAAACGAGTTCAGTCTTTGGATTGAGCAGCGCATCGAGCGCCATCATCTGCTCGTCATTGCGGGGGCGTATTCCGTAGGCTTCCCGGCTCTTGATCAGCACCAGGCGGTCCTTGTCGGCATCGTACCTCGCACAGGCCGAGCCTTCGGAGCCCGACTCCCAGCGGCATTTGTAGAGCCGGTTCGCCGCGGGGCGCTCCTTGCTCACCGCAGACCTCGGAATCGAGGTCTCAGGCCCGTAGCAGAGGGCCTGCATGAGCTCGGAGGAGAGGCTGAGGGTCTGCACCTCCTTCTGGGAATTCTCGATTTTCTGCTCTTCGACCTTGTCGGTCAGGTAGTCCTGCACCTCCATTCCGGCGGCCTTGGCCTTGAGGCGGAGGTTGACATCCTTGGTCACGAGCGCCACGAAGGTGCCGGGATTGTTGTCCCTGACCCACATCGCCGTGGCGAGTATGCGGTGGTCCTGGATATCGTCCACGAACATCTGCGCGAACTCCTTGGTAAACGGGCGGTTAGGCTCGACTTTGATGAGCCCGAGGCCCTTGCCGATCGGGAGGCCGTCGCGGCCGAAGCTGCGCCCCTCCGTGATGCGGTCTATCTCCCGCATGAATCCGCGCGCGTTGTAGGCCAGCGCGTCGTTGCCTTTCTTGAATTTGTCCAGTTCCTCGACCACTGCGACAGGGATGACGATATTGTTGTCCTGGAAACGGCGTATCGCACGGTAGTCATGCAGAATGACGTTGGTGTCGAGAACGAAGATTTTAGCTTTGCCCATAAGTTATTGTCAATCCTCCCCTTCCGCGTTGCGGATCAGGGATTCGAGTATTGTCTGTATTCCGGATTTGGCCGAGGATTTCACGCTCACGCCCCTGCCCGACCGGTCAGGGTGGCCCAGCGGGAAGTATGCCACGTCCTGCAGGAGCAGCTCGGCATCCATATAGTCGAAGTCGGAGTCGCGGATCTGTATTATGACGCCCGGCACCTCGGCGAAAAGCACCCGGAGCGCATGTTTTTCCTGATAGGAATGCATTATGGCGGAGATGTCGGCCTCCACGGCGCACGAGCCTTCCGCCATCCGGCTGAGCGCAGTGAGCAGGCCGCCGTCGGCAACAGTGGCGCCGGAGAGCAGCAGGCCGTCTTCGACAAATTCGCGCACAACCTCGAAGCAGTCGATAAAACAGTCGGTATCGGTAATCTGCACCGGAGCGCCGCCGATGAGCGTCTCCTGAGCGAGGAGGGAGCCACCGAGCCGGAAGTCGGCCGTATCGAACGGGATATAGACTACCCAGCTCTGCGGGTCGGGAGCGAGTGTCGCCGGGCAGGCGCGGGCCGATGAGAAGCGCGGCGCCACGGAACGGAACGGGTCCTGAGTGAAAAATTCGTCAGTCTCGGAGTTGCGGGACACCAGCGCCCTGAAGCTGACCTCGCCGTCGGTGCTGCTGCGCGAATAGGCAGCATCTGCAAACCTGAGTCCCAGAGAGTCAATATAATCCGCAGCGCTCATAACGGACTGGTAGAATGCCGCCATCCCGCCGACCTTCTTCTCGTTGCACTTCCAGGAAGCCGCCAGGCTGAGGTCGCCGAGGCGGAAAGAGCCCTTCTTCCAGAGGGCGTCCTCAAGCGCGGACGCGATACGAAAACGGGTGAACGAGTCCGCATAGGCGAGCGGCAGCCTCCTGCGGGATGCTAGGGTGGTCTCGAGACTCCGGGCGATGTCTGCGGAGTCCAGATCGAAGTTGCGGGCTACCGGGTCCACAGTCTCATCGACAAGGCAGGCCTCCTCCGCTCCCTGCGGCGCGCCGAGGTCGGCGTCGCACAGCGGCTGAAGCAGCCGTGCGGGAGTGCACTCCTGACGGATGCCGTCGATGACGAAAGACGAATACAGAGCCGATGTCTTTTCTGGCATAGTTTAGAACAGCTTCTTGCTAATAACGCGTAAAAATAACTAAATTTGGCTCAAGTTGCAAATGATGGAATACAGTAAAGAAAGATATAACGCCCTGATAGCCTCTCTCTTCGAGAGGCACCCTTCAGTGCAGAAGGTCGGATTCGCCGCCGGAGCCTACAAACCCGGGCTTGAGGGAATGCTGCGCTTCGACAGCGCCCTCGGCGAACCGTGGAAGAAGTTCAGTACCATACACATAGCCGGTACCAACGGCAAGGGTTCGGTGAGCTCGATGCTCGCCGCAGCGCTCTCCGCGACCGGGCTGAAGGTGGGACTCTACACCTCGCCGCACCTCGTGGACTTCCGCGAGAGGATGAAAGTCATCTCGGGCGGGAGTTGGACGATGGTGAGCGAAGAGTATGTCTGGGATTTTCTCCACTCCGCCCCGCTCGAAGACCTCTCGTTCTTCGAAATCACGACCGGAATGGCGTTCAGCTGGTTCGCCTCGCAGGAGGTGGATGTGGCGGTAATCGAGACCGGGCTCGGGGGCAGGCTGGACAGCACCAACATCATCACCCCGGAGCTCAGCATCATCACCAGCATTGGCCTGGACCACTGCGCGATGCTGGGAAATACGCGCGCGCTGATTGCCTCCGAGAAGGCGGGCATTTTCAAGAGCGGCGTGCCGGCGCTGGTGGCGAGCCGCGACGAGGAGACGGCCCCCGTGTTTGAAGGCAAGGCCGCCGAGGTGCACTGCCCGCTCTTTTTCGCCGACGACTTCGCCGAGCCGGACTTCCGCCTCGACCTTGAGGGGCCATATCAGAGGGCGAATCTCCACACCGTGCTCGCCGCACTGGAACTCCTTGGTGTTGAGCCCGATACGGAGGCGCTGAAGCACAGCGGACGGATTACAGGATTCCGCGGACGCTGGGAGAAGCTCTGCGACAAGCCCGAGGCCATCTGCGACATCGGACACAACCCCGATGCGCTGCGCATCAACTTCGCCCGGCTTGCGGAGAGCGGCAGGCCCCTCTTTATAGTATATGGAATAATGGCAGACAAAGACCTGGGCGCCATAAGGCCGCTGATGCCCGCCGACGCGCGCTACTACCTCGTCGCCCCGGCAATCAGCCGCTCTCTCCCGGTGGATGAGCTCTACGCCCGCACGGACGGGCTTACCCGCGAGCGCTACAGCAGTGTGGCCGAGGGAGTCAAGGCGGCTATGAGGGACGCCGCGCAGGTGCCGGACAGCCTGGTTTACATAGGCGGAAGCAACTTCGTGGTCTCCGAATGCATCTCTTATTTGGAAAAAAACTTTTAAGATGAAACATTTATTATTGCTTATATTGGTTCTGATGAGTACAAGTTTAACCTCCGCCGGCGGTGCCAAGGACGAAAACGGGCACAGCCTCACCTCCCTCTGGGCCAAATACGACAAGGCCGAGCGGGACGACCTGCCCAAGCAGCAGGCCTCCATCCTCGAGCAGATCAAGAAGGAAGCCTCACGCAAGCATCTGGCCTGGGATTTCTACGACGCGTGCACTGAATATGTGTCAGTGAAGACCTCCGCCAACTGGAAGCTCCGCGACAGCCTCGAAGAAGCCAAAGACAAGGAGCTCAAGGAGTTCGGGGAGCCGATAGTGCTGTATTTCGACGGGCGCGACGGGAATCTCGATGCGATGCTCTCTTATGTCAAGGAAAATCGCAGCCGCCTGGAAGCGGGCTACAATCCGGAATTCTACAGCCGCGACCACCTGCTCGACCGTTTCGAATTCGGTGAAGCCCTGCCGAAACTGCTGCGCAACGACTGGGACTATGTGCTCTGGAGCCTTTTCGGCTGCGAGAAGAAAAACTCGGTGACGGTCGCCCTGATGGAAGAGCGTTTCAGGGACAGCTATCCGTTCAACGCGATGTACGGATACGCCACTTTAGCGAAGAGCGCGGAGGCGATGCAGGCGTTTGCAAGCAAGCACAGCGGGGATGCCGTGGGAGTGTTCGCCGAGGCCTGGCTGCTTCAGGACAGGTTCAACAGCCTCAACAGCAAGGGCGGCAAATCCGATGACTACCTCAGCCTCAACGCCGACTGCAACAAGCTCATCAAGCGGATCGGCTCCTACAGCGGCGACGAGAAGACCATCGCCTCCTGCAGCGGGACCGCGAAAAATATCGCAGGCTGGCTCAAGGCAAAGAGCCTGCGCGCCTCAGCGAAAGACGGCACAGTGACCGTCCTTCTGCAGAACCTCAGCAGCGTGAGAATCAAGGTCATGAGCGGCAACAACATCCTGATGGACAGGACCTTGAACAACACCGCGAAGAGCTTTTACCTCCGCGACACCATTACGGTGGAGCTTCCCAGGATGGACGACGGTTCATACACAATCAATTGCCGCTCCGGCAAGGAATCGCTGAGCTTCGATTATGACAAATATACCCTCTCGATAGCGAGCAGGCGGGATTCGCGCGGGCTCGGAATCTATGTCGCCGACTACATCAGCGGCGAACCGGCCAGTAAATGCAGCCTGACGCTCTACGACAGGAACGACAAGGCCGTGGCCAGCGCGGAGGATTTCCTCCTCGACGGCTTTACCACGGTGCCGGAGGCGATTGAGAGCAAGCTCGGCAGCAGGAAATGGGGCTACTCCCTTCAGGCCAGTTTCCGGGATGCCGACGGCAGTCTCAGAAGCAGCCGCAAGCATTCGGTATCGGGCGCATCTTCAAGCCGTTCCGTATCAGACGAGGGGGAGAGCACAAGCTGCATGCTCATCACCGACCGCAAGGCATTCAAGCCGGAGGAGACCGTTCACTACAAAGTGATTCTTTATAAGGGTGTATATGAATACAGCGCTGCCGGCGAGGGGATCAAGCTCCTTGCCACCCTCAGCGACGCCGAAGGCAAACAGCTTGCCACCCGGGAACTTGTCACCGGAGAATTCGGCTCCGCAGCGGGGGAATTCACGCTCAGCAAGTCATCCCGTGGCGGGCTCTATTCGATAGAAATTTCCCGCGACGGGAAGCATCTCGCCGGCACATCGGTGCTGGTGGATGAATTCGTCACGCCTACATTCGAACTGAACTGGACCCCGGACCGGAGGCTATACCTCGCCGGGGACGGGGTCAGCGTCCGGGGCAATGTGAAATCGTATTCCGGGCACAGCCTGAGCTCCGCCACTGCCGTCTATACTGTCAAGGAATACGGCACCGTCCATGACTCCGGCACGCTGGAGCTGGATGCGAACGGGGATTTCGAAATCAGGTTCAAGTCCGACGAGAAGAATTATAGCTGGTACACAGTCACCGTCAAAGTTACCGACGCCACCGGAGAGACGCAGGAATTCTCCAAGTCCGTGACCGTCTATAGCGATCTGGACTTCAGCACCCGCATCGACGGCATGGAGAAGGGGTCTTTCGACATCAAGCATGACTACAGTAACAGGAAGGCTATCATCACCGGGCCGCTCAGCTTCAGAGTTTCATCGTCAGAGGAGGACGGAGAGGGCACTTTCCACCCTAGCTTCAGCTGCAGCTACACCCTCAGGCACGGCCTCGAGACTGTAGCTTCCGGCAGCGCGAAGGGCGGGGAGCAGGTTACGCTGGCCCTCACCGGGAAGAAGGCTTCACTCTATGTGCTTGAAGTAGAAGGCCGTGCAACTGCCGACAACGGTCAGGAATACACAGAAAAGGACATTACCGCTATAATGTATGTGCCTGAGGGCGCGGAAGAGCTTGACTATGGGGTCCGCAGCTTTTTCAGGGAGATC
The DNA here is from genome assembly GCA_963588685.1 of bacterium. Lineage (GTDB taxonomy): Bacteria > Bacteroidota > Bacteroidia > Bacteroidales > UBA932 > Cryptobacteroides. The sequence goes on along the minus strand of CAVAID010000008.1, from coordinate 38,725 downwards.
GGGGGCGATGCGCTCTCTCTGCAGATAGGCGCAAGCTGCGGTCCGATATGGGCTGTGGCCGAGCTCTTCGGAAACGGCAACGTACTGCTGGACAGGCAGATGGTAAAGCTCGCCGGAGGCATGGAAAGGCACAGCACGCTTACCACGGTCAGCTTCGGGCGCAAGGCGGACTACCCGTCCGAGCTCAGGCTCAATGTACTGTGGTTCAAGGACAAGGAGAATTACAGCTACAGCAGGTCGTTCTCCCTGCCCAAGACGGAATACAGCCTGCCGCTGAGTTTCAGCCGTTTCCTGGACACCACCGCTCCGGGCAAGGATTACAGCTTCAGCATCAAGACTTTGGCCGGCGTGGAGTGCGCCGCGACAGTCTTTGATGCCGCCACAGAGACTCTGCGCGCCAATGTCTGGAGCGCGGTGCACCCGGCGCAAAGGCCGCTGCCGTATGTCATCTACAACACCACGGAAGGGGTCAACGGCAGCGACGGCTACCCGGCCATCGCCTACGGCTCTCGCAAACTCGGCCTGATGACGAAGAACAGCCCTGTGGCTTTGGCTGAGGTCGAGGAAGCCGAGGTGGCATATGATTCCATGGTGCTTTCCGCGGCTTCAAATGATGAATCCGGCGCCAATGAAACCGCAGCGCCGGGCGGCTATATTCGCGAGAATTTTGCGAACACGATAGCCTGGGAGCCGTTCCTGCGCTCCGATGCGGACGGCAACATCAAGTTCAGTTTCCGCAACGCGGACAAGCTCTCGACTTATTATGTGCAGCTCTTTGCGCACGACAAGTCGATGCACAACGCGACTCTGAGGCGCGAGATGACGGTGACTCTGCCGGTCAAGATTGCGGTCGTGGAGCCGCAGCATCTCTATGAGGGCGACCGCTATGTGGCACGCGTTACCGTGTCCAACGGCAGCGATGCCGAGGTAAGCGGCACCGTCTCCGCACGCTTCATCGAGGGTCGCGACTACGAGACCGCCAAGGCTCTCGTCTCCGAGAGCAAGTACCTGACTATCAAGGCTGGAGAGAGCGCGAGCTTCGACTGCTCCATCAGCGCTCCGGCCATCGCGGAGCTTGGTCTTCTCGTCAGCTTCACTCCTAAGGATGCGGCACTTGGCTCCGATGCGGTGTTCGTCAGCATCCCGGTATCGGAGGCCGCACAGACCATTACCGAGGCTCATTCGGCCCTGCTGACTGCTGGCGCCGACCGCGAGGCGCTGATTGCTTCGCTGCGCTCCGAGTTTGTCAACCTTCCGGGCGCGGAGGCTTCCGTGAGGGAGATCAGCATCCTGGACATGCTGCGCGAGGCTGTGCCTAAGAAGCTCGAAGCCAAGGGAGAAGACCTGCTGAGCCTTAGCGAAGTCCTCTACGCAGATTATTTATTAAGCAAGATTCCTGGCGCGGTACGCCTGAGCGATGAGGCCCGCAGCGAGCTGGTAGCCAAGATTGTGGCCTGCCACAATTCCGACGGCGGCTTCGGCTGGTTCGCGGAGATGTATTCTTCGCCTGTAGTCACGGCTGTAGTTCTGGAGAGACTCGCGCAGATGGGCTCCGCCTGCCCTGAGGAGCTGCGCAGCCTGCTGGAAAGCGCCGTGAAATATACTGATACAGCCTTCATCTCCGACTCAGCAAGGCCTATATGGTGCGGAGGCATCAGCCTCGGGCAATATCTCTACCTGCGCTCGCTCTATGCTTCCGTTCCTCTGGACAGCAAGGCTTTCCCGGCCAAGACGCTCAAGGAGTTCCGCAAGAGCGCCAAAGCCTATCTCGTGCCGGCGAAGGCACGCGGGCTCAACGGGGAGATTCTCGATAAGGCGCGCAGGGTGAAGACCCTCAAGGCTCTGCTGGAGAGCGACGGAGGCACCGAGCTCGCATCGTCATTCGGGATCAAGGCCTTCACCTCCGCAAGGATGCGCAAGTCGATGGACAAGGATATACTTTCGCTTACCGAATACGCACAGCCGCACAAGTCCGGCGGCACCTACTACCCTAACGCCGTGATGCCGTGGAGGGGACTGCTGGAGAGCGAGCTCTACGCTCACTCCCTGCTCTGCAATCTGCTCTCTGACTGCGGGCAAAGTGAGATTGCCGAGGGGATAAGGCTCTGGATTATGGTGCAGAAGGAGACCCAGAAGTGGGAGGATGACCCTGCCTATATCGAGGCCATCGCTTCAGTGCTGGACGGCAGCGAGGCGACCCTGCAGACCGGGGTTATCGCTTTGAGCGGCACGGCACACAAGCCTTTCGGCGAGGTCGAGGCCTCCGGCAACGGCTTCACGGTCAGCCGCGAATACTGGCGCGACGGCAAACTGCTCGAGGAGGGCGACACCCTGCGCGTAGGCGACAAGATTACCGCCATATATCAGATCTGGAACGAGGAGAACCGCAGTTTCGTCAAGCTGACAGCTCCGCGCTGCGCGGCACTCCGCCCTGTGGAGCAGAAGTCCGGCAGCTACGGCTGGAGGGCGCGTCCGCTCTCCGTCAGGGGCTGGGTTAACTTCACGCCGCAGGGCTACAGGAGCGTGCTTGCAGACAGGACCGAGTTCTGGTTCGACAGCTACCCTGAGGAGAAGACCAGCGTCAGCGAAGACTTCTTCGTGACACAGGAAGGCCGCTTCCAGGCCCCCGCAGTCGAGATAGAGTCCCTCTACGCCCCTCACTACCGCGCCAACGACCGCGCCCACGCGGCCGTTGAGGTAAGTGCCGTGAAGTAAGCGCTACTTATTTATTGTGCGCGTCGAGCCAGCGGGAGAGGGATATATACCTAGTACAGGAGCCCGAACATCCACAACGGGATGCGCTTGCCGTAACCGGTTTCTATGTTATCGACAGCCAGATAGCTGTCGGCCATGTCTGCTATCTGCGTGAAAGTCTTGCCTTCGCCGCCGATTTCGAACACATATTTGCCGTCCACCAGAAAATCCCCTTTAAGAGGCATCTGTACGGTATGGAAATGTGACAGTTGGCTGGCAAAAAAAGTCTCGCGCATCGTCCCAATATTGCCATTAGGGGAGAATGCCCACATAAGATTCGTATTGCCCAGGTATATCTTTTCCGGATTTAACAGCCTCTTGTAGTTTTTCAATTCAACCGTCAGCAGGTCAAGAATTTCTGCAGCATCCAGCTTGTATAGAAGAGCAAGAAGGGTATTTCTGGTTGTGCCCATTGATGCTGCCAACCTCTCGACATTTGGCTGCAGCGGCACATTTTCGGCTATAATCATCAGCAATTTCTTGCACTTGTCAATTGTCGGGTATGAGATTTTCTCCACCGCCGGGAGGTCACTCTCGATTACGAGATTCACGACATTCTGCAGAGTGGTAAGGAAATCCGCTCCGGCATCGGTATGGAACGGATAGAATCCATATTTGCAATAGTTGCTGAACTCTTTGAGAATCTTCGTCTTGGAGGAGATTTTAACTGCCATTTCACTGTGGTGGACAAGAAGGTCGCCAAGCGAAAGCGCATCAATCGAAAGCACCTTTTCGTATCCCAGGAACTCCCTGAAGGACATGCCTTTGAGCAGATATGGCGTCTGCCGGCGGGCCATATCTGCAGAAGAGTCATCCAGTCTTAACATTGAAGACCCGGTATAGATAATCCTCAGAGTGGAGTACTGGTCATAGAGAGTTTTGAGAATGCCGCTCCACCCTTCATACTTGTGGACCTCGTCGATGTAGAATTCGTTGATTCCACGATTGTAGAGAAGTCCCACCAGTTCTTCGAGCCTGTGTGCCTTGAACCAATAGTGGTCAAGTGAAATATAAATCGTGTCATCCGGATTGGCGTACTTTTCTTTTATCCGCTGAAGAAGCATGGTTGTTTTGCCGACTCCACGCTCTCCACGGATACCGATGATGCGCGCATCCCAGTTTATTTCGTTATAGAGGTAACGCTTAAACTCAAGACTTGTCTGAGCGAGCTTGCTGTGGTAAAATTCCACAAGTGGCTGGATATCCGCTATTTCCATATACATCAACTTTTCTGCAAATATACAAATCCTTTTTTAGAAAAACGAAAATGCCACACAAAATCGTTTTTAGAAAAACGAAAATGTAAACTTTGACTTGCAGGCACAGAATCTGTCGAGGAACGGTGAGCTTGTCGAAGCGCCGAGGTGTCGATTTTGATATTTGGTTGCCAAAGAGCCCTGAGCAGCCCGACAGCGCTACTTATTTATTGTGCGCGTCGAGCCAGCGGGAGAGGATTTGGAAGAAGTTCTCCCTCTGGGCACCGAGGTTGTCGTGGCCGGAATTCTCCACGGTAGTGAATCCCCAGCCGTGACCGCCGCTGGTAAAGATGTGCAGTTCGCCCTCGACGCCGTGCTTCTGCATGGCGCGGTAGTAGCGGATACTGTTCTCCGGAGGTACGGCCCCGTCGTCGCCGCTCAGCAGCAGGATGGTCGGCGGGGTATTCTCACTTACTTGATTCTCAAGCGAATAGTATTCGACTTCAGACTTTTTGGCCTTCGGGCCGATGAGGTTGTCGCGTGAGCCGGAGTGGGTTACGAATTCCTCTAAAGTGATTACAGGATAGATGAGTACGGAGAAGTCCGGGCGGGTCTGGGCGTCCGTGAAGAGGGTGGATGCCGATGCCGCGAGGTGGCCGCCGGCTGAAAATCCCATCACGCCGATGTTCTTCACCCCCCACTCGGAGGCGTGCGCCCTGCAGTAGCGGAACGCGTTCTGCACATCGGTGAGCGGCACGCGGCAGTGGCCGTTCGGCATACGGCAGATTACCACGCAGACGGCGATACCCCTCCTGCTGCACCAGTCGGCCACGCGGGAACCCTCGTTGGTGGCGGAAAGGTTATGGTAACCGCCGCCCGGGCAGACGACGATCATCTGGCCGTTGCAGTTCTTGGGGATATAGAAGTCAAGGTAGGCATCATCGCCGACATTGCTGATATTGCCGCGCTCGTTGATGCGGTTCTCGCCGGTGAGTCCGTTGGACTCGAGCGGCCCGAGGGTGATTGTCCTTCCGTTCTCGATTATGCCTTTGTCGACATTCTGCCCCTCCGGGTAGAGCTGCACCCGGAAATCGGGCTTTACAAGTTCGTATGCCTGCATTTCAGTAATGGCAAGGAGAGCCGCCAGGCCCCCCATTATGATGTGCTTTCTCATCTGGACTGTGGTATTGGTTATTTTGACAAAGATAGTAAAATTTTCATCGACGGCCCCTCGACAGGCTCGGGGAGCCCTATTTTATTGGGGTAAACCCCAAACCCCGCGGCGCTCAAGTCGCTTTCCAACTTTTCGCTTGCGCGAAAAGTCACGCGACCGCGCCGGTGCTCTGTTGAGCACTTCTAGGCAAACCATGCCGCTCCGTCGAAGCGCTGTCTTCCATTGCCTGGCTTACCTAACAAGCCGCTTCAGCGGCTAGATAAGCTCGAGGTCGGAGGTGCGCATCCAGCCCTGACGGCCGTCGGAGAGTTCGATGTTGCGCCACTGCCCCACCTCGTCGAGGAGGCGGACCTTGGTGCCTTCGTGAAGGATGAAGAGGTCCTTGGCGGACTCTTCGGAAGGAGAACTCTTGACGGAACTTACCGCCTTGACCACGATGGCGCTGTCTTCCGCCTGATAATCAGACTTCTGGCTCACGGCCATAGAGATGCTGAGCACGGAGAGCAGCAGGGCGACTATCCCGACCGCGAAACCTGTCTTGCGCGCGGCCGTGGTGCGCCCGAGCAGGAAGAGCAGAGTCATGGCGAGGGCAAGGGCGAAGAGCACGATTCCGATAACGGCCCATACATCCGAAGGCATCACGCGGCAGAGATTCCGCATCCAAACGGAAAGGAAGAAAGTCGGCACGGACTCGATCTTGTCCTGCAGCTGGGCGCGGGCAAACTCGAGGTTGAAGCGCGCGTCGGAGTGGGACGGATTGAGCTTGACAACCCTCTCGTAGCCGAGAATCGCATGCGCAAGGTCGCCGGCACGGAAGCAGGCATTGCCTATGTTGTAGTAGAGGTCGTCGGACTCCAGCCCGAGGTCGAGAATGGCAGTCCAGGCCTCCTCGGCAGCGGTCCAGTCGCTCTGGGCATAAGCCTCGACTCCGGCCGTCCAGAGCGAATCGGCAGGAGAAACCTCAGCGGCATCGAGACCTGCAGGCGACAGGGCAAGCAGAACCGCGATGGCAGCCGCGGCACCGCTGCGGCCCGCAGTGCGGCGCTTTCTATTCATACTTTCATCAATTTCGGAAATCACCTTGACGGCCTTCTCATACTCGGCAGCCATGGCCTCGCCGCCCTCGGAAGGAGCGTAACGCGCATATTCACAGGCATCAAGCAGGGCGATATAATCGGCGGCCAGAGACTCGCTCACGCCGCCCTCAACCAGACGGGCGGAAATATTCTCCTTGCTCATATCGGAAATGTCCATGTTGAGCTTGTCGGAAACATAGCCGAAGAGAGTCTTGTGCAGCTCCTCGTAGAACGCGGTGTAAAGATTCTCCTTGAGGAAGGTCTCGGCGCGGGCGAGCCGCTTGCGAGCCATCTTGTTGGCGGCGCGGTTCTTGGTGCCCACGACATCGGCCTTGAGGGCGGCGCGCCTGCGCATGATGAAATACACGGCAGCGGCAGCCACGAGAAGGCCAGCCATCAGCAGGATGAAGAGAGGCGTCCCGACGAAGAACGAGCCGGAAGTCCTGAGGGACGGGCGTGAAGTGGAAATATAGCGGATATCGGTGCCGATATTGCGCACATCCTTGCCGGCGGAGCTCATCACCTGCACCTCGCCGGAGCCGGAGCCGGAAGCCTGGGCATTGTTGCCCTTTGCAACCTTGATCTCCAGAGGCTGGCTCGTGAGAGTGACATACTTTGAAGCCTTGTTGTCGAAATAAGAATACTCGACAGGGCCTATCACGAACTCTCCCGCGCTGCGCGGAATGAACGGATATTCAAACACTTTGCCTCCCTGAATGTCGGAAGTCTTGACATCGTAGGCCTCGAAGTCCGGAGGGAAATTGACCTTGGGCGCTTCAAGCAGGGCCACATTGCCGGTGCCGGTTACGGTGACCTTGAGTGAAGCCGCATCGTGGGTCATCAGGGAGTCGCGGGTCAGTTCAGCGGTCATCTTGAACTGACCGACCCCGCCGCCGAAGGTGGCGGGCGCTCCCGCCGGGAGCGCGCTGACCTTGACGGTCAGCGGGTCGGTCACGACCCTCTTGCGGATCGTCTGATAGTCATCCTGAAAGAAATCGTCGAAGATGCTTCCGGTCGGCTGCCTGCGGGTCCTGACGTTGATCTGGCAGACTATCTCGGACGGAGAAATTTTTATCTCCCCCGCCTTCTGCGGAATCAGCTTCCAGCTGCGGAGCACCGCAGCATTGTATATCTTGTCGCCTATCTTCTCGCGATGGAACTCTATATTGGTCGGAGCCTGCAGCTCCTGGCTCCAGAATCCGTTGAACTCCGGGAGCTTGGCGTTCTCGAAGCCCGCAAGATTCACATCCAGCGCCTGATAGTACTTCAGCGTAGCCGTCACCGGCTCGCCCACCATCACATTGCGCTTGCTGAGGCTCAGCCTCATGAACATATCATCCGAAGACACGGTCCCGGTGGCCGCCGCCCCGCCCTGCGGCGAGGATGAGGAAGAGCTTGACTGAGAGGAGGATGAGCTATCCGCCACAACCTCGATTTCAGGCGCGTCGGAAGTGTATTTCTTGCCTTTTACCGTGGCCTGCGCCGCCTGGAGCGTAAAGTGCCCCGTCTTCTTAGGCATCAGGATATAGGTATAGCTGGTCTGGGTGGTCTTGGTGGTGACTCCGTTGACTATTGACACCGATGACGAGCGGCCCTTCTGGGGCCCCCACACGAGCTGGAAGTCCTCGCCGGCCTCCCACGCGAAGTCCGACGGAGCGTGCTCCCCGCTTATAACGAATGTCACGTTGAACTGCTCGTTGACCCCCACGAGGTTCGGCGCCTGCACCTTGATGGTGGTCTGCGCGCCTGCCACGACTGCTATGATGGAGGCAAACAGTATTGCAAAGAATCTTCTCATCACCAATTCTTCTCCTTTTGTTTAGACTTCAGCAGCGCCGCCTTCTCCTTCTTGACCTTGTCCTGGGTCTCCTTCTCCTTGGCCTGCACGGCCTTCAGCATCTGCTGGGCCTGCTGCGGAGATATCTCCGACTGGGCCTGCTGATCCTGCTGCCCGCCGTCGTCCTGAGGCTGCTGCTGCGGCTGATTGTCCTGGTTATTATTCTGATTCTGATCGTTCTGATCCTGATTCTGCTGCTGGTCCTGATTGTTCTGGTCCTGATTGTTCTGGTCCTGATTGTTCTGGTCCTGACCTCCTCCGCCGCCCTGGCCCTGCTGGTTCTCCAGCATCTTCTTGGCGTAGATATAGTTCTCCTTGGCATCCAGGTCATTCGGGTCCTGCAGGAGCGCCTCACGGAAACTCTTCACGGCAGAAGCGTAATCCTTGCGCTGGAGAGCCACATCGCCCGCGTTGTAGTGATACTGCGCAGGAGCGCCCTCCGGACTCACGGCGGAGAGTGCCTTCTGAGCCCCCTCATAGTCCTCCTGACGGTAGAGCGCCGAGGCCAGGTTGTACTGCGCCTTCATCGAAGTTGAGTCCTTGAGGACAGCCTTACGGTAGTCGATCTCGGCCTCCTTGAACTTGTCCTTGCGGAACTTGCGGTTGCCCGCCCTCACATCATGCCTGTCCGCCTGGCCCATGGCCGGCAGCACAAGCAGCATCAGAGCCGCGACAAGTATCGGTTTAAGTGCTCCAGACATCAGAATAACCTCCTTTTGGACTTCCTCTCGCCGATCAGCATCTCGAGCACGAAGAGCAGGAGAGCCGCCGCGAAGAAGTACATATATTGTTCGTCATATTCCTCGAAGACCACGGAGTTGAACCGCTCCTCCTCGAGTTTGTTGATCTCGTCTATTATCGGGTTGAGCCCGAATTCCTCGTTGCCGGCGTGCACATAGGCCCCGCCGCCCGCGGCTGCAATCTGTTTGAGCGTCCCCTCGTCGAGGCGGGACACCACAATCTCGCCGTCCTTGTCCTTGAGGAGCTCGCCATCCACCTTGAGCGGCTGTCCGCTCAGAGTGCCGACTCCTATCGTATAGACCTTGATGCCGGCGGAAGCGGCCTCCTTCGCAGCCTCGACAGCATCGTCCTCGTGGTTCTCGCCGTCGGTAATCACGATGATGGCGCGGCTCTTCTCGCTCTGGGCGCTGAAGCTCTTGGCGGCGGTGTGTATCGCATCGCCGATGGCCGTGCCCTGCACCGGAATCGACTGGGTGTCAATCGAGCTGAGGAACATCTTGGCGGACACATAGTCGGTCGTCACCGGAAGCTGCACGAAGGAAGTCCCGGCGAAGATTACAAGTCCTATGCGGTCACCCTGCAGACGGTCCACAAGGCGCGAGATGGCAAGTTTGGCGCGGCTGAGCCTGTTCGGAGAATAGTCCTCGGCGAGCATCGAGTTGGACACGTCGAGGCAGATAACTATCTCGGCCCCCTTGGTCTCCCTCTCCACGAGCTTCGCTCCCAGCAGCGGGCGCGAGATGCCGATGACGAAGCAGGCCAGAGCAAGGCTGTAGAGCACCATTCTCCACCAGCCCTTGGATGACGACCACGACGGCATGAGTTCCTTGACGAGAGCCTCGTCCCCGAAGGCGCGGAGACGCCTGCGGCGAAGCACGCGCAGCACTCCGTAGCCCACAAGCAGCAGAGGCACAAGCAGCAGCAGCCAGAGATATTTCGGTTCGGCAAAATACAGCATTACGGCAACCTCCTTGACATTAGCGCTCCGAGGAGCAGTTCGAGCAGCAGGCAGATGAGCGCCGCAAGGGCATAGCCCCCGAAGAGCTCCTTATACACAGGGAAACTGTCCACGGTGGTGCGGGCCGTCTCCATCCGGTTGATTTCGGAATAGATTTCGGCCAGCTTGGTGTTGTCAGTGGCCCTGAAATACCTGCCCCCGGTGGTCTCAGCCACGGTTTTGAGCAGTTCTTCATCTATCTCGACCTGCATATTGCGCACCTCGACTCCCCACGGAGTCATCACCGGGTAAGGCGCCGTGCCGTTGGCCCCGACACCTATCGTATAGACCCTCACGCCGTAGGTCTTGGCTATCTCGGCGGCGGTCTGCGGGGTAATCTCCCCCCTGTTGTTGACACCGTCCGTGAGCAGTATAACCACGCGGCTCGGGGCATCGGAATCCATCATCCTGGCTACTGCCGTGGCAAGTCCGTTGCCGATGGCGGTGCCGTCCTCGATGAGGTCGGTCTGGACCTCCTTCATCAGGTTGATGAGGGTCGCCCTGTCGGTGGTCAGCGGGCACTGGGTGTAGCTCTCTCCCGCGAAGACGACGATACCCATCCTGTCGGAAGGGCGCTGCGAGATGAACTCAATCGCGATGTCCTTGGCCGCGGAGATGCGGTCCGGGGTGAAGTCGCGCGCGAGCATACTCGTGGAGACATCCATCGCGAACACTATATCTATGCCCTCGGTGTCCCTCTTCTCCACGTCAGTGGACGAGCGCGGGCGCGCCAGAGCGATGATAACCAATGACAAAGCGGCGACCCTGAGGGCGAATGGGATATGCCTTATCACCGCGAGCGGAGAAAGCCCCGCCTTCATCCACGGCTGCACCGTGGAGACCCTCAGGTGCGGTCTGCGCTCCTTCAGCTCGACATAGACATATCGGGCGATGAGCAGCAGCGGCACCGCCAGCAGCCAGAGCAGATGAGGATACTCAAAGAACATCCTTCTCCTGCCCCTCCTCAGGCTCTACCTTGTATGTCGAAGTCACGAAGCGCACCGCTGCCGGGAGCGCCGAAGCGTTCTCCTCGTCGGTGGCCGCATGCTTTGCAAACTTCACGAAATCAGCGCGTTCGAAGAGCTCGCGCAGCTCCGCGAACATCTCCGGAGTTATATCTTTGTCCGTCTTGAGAGCATCGAAGAGCTCGGCGGTGGTCATCTCCGGAGCATCGATGCCGAAGCGCGCCTCAATATAGTCCTTGAGAGCGTCGGTGATGCCGGAATAGAAGGCTTTCTGCTTCTCCGGGGCCCAGTACGCATTGCTGCGGAACTTGTCCAGACGGCGCAGTGCCACGATGTGCGCAGGGTCGTCGCAGTGCGCCACGTCGGCCGCATTGCGCTTGCGCGAAAGTATCAGAGCGACCGTGAGAATGCCCAGCACTATGATGAGCCAGGCTCCCGCTACCCAGGGGAATATTTCCTTGAATGTCAGCGGGTAGCGCATCTGTCCCTTGATGTCATGCAGGACGAATGTGGCGGTATCGACCGGCATCGTCTTGACTTCCATCTCCATGGCGTCGAAGAGCAGGGTATCCACAGCCCCTGCGGCGCTCACGCGCATCACCGCCAGCTGAGGCAGGGTGTAATGTCCCTCTTCGAAGGGGGCCAGGACTATGCTGCCCTCGATGTCGAAGAGCCCTCCCTTGCGTTTCAGGGTGTCGATCTTCCAGTTCCTGACGAGGGTCAGGGTGTCGTTGGAAGCCTCGCTGAAGTCCTGCAGGGCGAGCTGCGTGCCCGCCTTGACGCTGTCGAGGCGGAATCCGTATTCGAGCTGGTCCGCAACCAGGATGGAGTCGCGCGGGGTCAGCTGCCTCAGGAAAGGCTCGCCTCCCGGCACGATGTCGAGCATTGCGGTCAGTATGATTGCCAGTAACTTCATCTATGAGCGAAAAGCGCCATCAGCCCCTTGACATAGTCGGAGTCGGTGGCAATGTCCACATTGTCAATTCCGTATTTGTTGAAGAGCGCCTTCTCCCTGTCCGAGAGGTCGGCGAACCAGCGGGCGTAGGTCTCGCGCACGCGTCGGCTGTCGGTATTGACCCACGACGCACGCCCGGTCTCGCTGTCCTTGACATGCACCAGGCCCACCGCCGGGAGTTCCCTCTCGCGCGGGTCGTGCACCTTGATGACGCTCAGGTCGTGGCGGCCGGCGGCCACCTTGAGGCCCTCCTCGTAGCGGGGATTGCCCTCGGCGTCCACATCGAGCAGGTCGCTCAGCAGGAACGCCGTACATTTCTTCTTGATGGCGTTGGTAAGGTAGCGCAGCGCCTCGCCGATGTCGGTGCCGTCGGAGGTCGGCTGCAGCTCGAGCATCTCGCTGATGACGCGGAGCAGATGCGAGCGGCCTTTCTGCGGCGGGATAAACTTCTCGACATGGTCTGAGAAGAAGAGCACGCCCACCTTGTCGTTGTTGAGAATGGCGCTGTAGGTCAGCACCGCAGCGATTTCGGCAATCCTCTCGCGCTTGTTCTCCCCCGCCGTCCCGAAGAGTCCGGAGCGGCTCACATCGACCAGAAGCACGACCGTCAGCTCCCTCTCCTCCTCGAATACCTTGATGTAAGGAGAACGCAGGCGGGCGGTAACATTCCAGTCCATCGAGCGCACATCGTCCCCCCACTGGTACTCCCGGACTTCGCTGAACGCCATACCGCGGCCCTTGAAGGCCGAATGGTACTCTCCGGCGAATATCTGGTGCGAGAGAGCCTTCGTCCGTATCTCTATCTTCCTGACTTTCTTCAGGAGGTCCGAAGTGCTGCTATGGGACAATGACGGCATTGATGATCTGTTCGATAATCTGCTCAGGCACGACATTCTCGGCCTCGGCCTCGTAGCTCAGGCCTATACGGTGACGGAGCACCTCCGGGCACACGGCACGCACATCCTCCGGGATCACGTAGCCCCTGCGCTTGATGAAGGCGTAGGCCTTGGCTGCCATCGAGAGGCTGATGCTGGCACGCGGAGACGCGCCGTAGGAGATGTAGTTCTTGATTGACGCGAGCCCGTATTCCTCAGGTGTGCGGGTCGCATAGACGATGTCCACGATGTAGCGCTCGATCTTCTCGTCCATATAGACTTCCTTGACCACCTTGCGCGCCTTGACTATATCTTCCTGGCTGACAACCTTCTGCGCTGTCGGGAAGTGGCCGCTGTTGTTCATCCTGACGATGAGCTTCTCCTCGTCGCGGCTCGGGTAGTTCACTACCACCTTGAGCATGAAACGGTCCACCTGGGCCTCAGGCAGCGGATAGGTACCCTCCTGCTCGATAGGGTTCTGGGTGGCCATCACGAGGAACGGCTCCGGCAGGCGGTAGGTCTCGTCGCCGAGGGTCACCTGCCTCTCCTGCATCGCTTCGAGCAGGGCTGACTGGACCTTTGCCGGCGCACGGTTGATTTCGTCCGCGAGCACGAAGTTGGCGAAGACCGGGCCCTTGTGGACCTCGAACTTCTCGTTCTTCTGGGAGTAGATCAGAGTACCGGTCACATCGGCCGGGAGGAGGTCAGGGGTAAACTGGATACGGCTGAACTGCGCATCCACCGCCTTGGCCAAGGTACTGATGGCGAGAGTCTTGGCAAGTCCCGGCACGCCTTCGAGCAGTATGTGCCCATCGGCGAGCAGGGCTATCATGAGGTTCTCGATGAGATGCTTCTGCCCCACGATCACCTTGCCCATCTCCAGAGAGAGCAGGTCCACGAACTCGCTCTCCTTCTGGATGCGGTCGTTGAGCTCCCTGATATTTACACTTTCCATATATTTATCTATTTTTGCAATCGTTATGCGTTACCTTGTCAAACTCTCCTACCTCGGCCGCGACTTCCACGGGTGGCAGGTCCAGCCGTCCGACTCGAGCGTGCAGCAGGCCCTTGAGGATGCCCTCGGAATCCTGCTCCGACACCCTGTGCCCGTCACCGGTGCAGGGCGCACAGATGCCGGGGTGAACGCCGTCGGATACATAGCCCATTTCGATGCCGAAGAGGGACTTGACGAGCAGAGATTGGTCTGCAAATTAAATGCCATCCTACCCCCTGCGGTAGCCGTGCTCTGCATCCGTCCGGCATCGCCCGGCTTCCACGCCAGGTTCGACGCCACAAAACGCGAATATACATATTTTCTGCATAGAGTCAAAGACCCTTTCGTGGAGAGCTGGTCCTATCTCTACACCTATCCGAAGCTCGACTTCGGGGCGATGAACGCGGCCGCCGCCTGTCTTGTGGGGGAGCACGACTTCCGCTGCTTCGAGAAGAGCGGGACCGATGTCAAGACCTCCATCTGCACTGTAAATGAGGCATTCTGGGCCGCTTACACCCCGACGGTATCGGCGCTCGGAGTGGCCGGGACACAAGCAAAAATAGCCGGAGCACAACCCAATAACGCAGGAGCCCATCCGGAAGAAGCCGGCCCCGACTGGCCGTACTGGTACTTCCGCATCAGCGCCGACAGGTTCCTCAGGAATATGGTCCGCGCCGTGGTGGGCACTCTGCTGGAGGTGGGACGCGGGAAGCGGAGCGCGGAGGATTTCCGGGCCCTGATTCTGGATGCCGACCCGCTCCGGGCGCGCGAGGTAATGCGCAGCTGCGCCGGGGAGAGCGTCCCGGGGCACGCCCTCTTCCTCTCAGGAGTTGAGTATCAGGAAGATGGAGCCTCCCCAGGCGGGAAATAATTTTTCGGACTGCGCCCTCCGAACTTCGGGAAAATAGTTGTATATTTGCAAGTTATTATAATTCATACTCAAGAACATGCTTTTCAATTTGCTCCAGACAGATATCGCGGAGGCCGTACCGGTCCCGCAGGAGATGTCTTATTCTCTCTTCGAGATGGCCGCGAAGGGCGGCTCTCTCATGTGGGTGCTGCTTGCACTGTCCATCATCGCCATCTACATCTTCGGCAAGAAGTGGTGGCAGATACACCAGGCCGGCAAGATCGACAAGGATTTCATGATGGATATCCGCGACTACATCCACGAGGGTAAGCTCAAGTCCGCCAAGACGCTCTGCAGCAAATACAACACCCCTGTGGCAAGGATGGTGGAGACCGGCCTGGAGCACAACGGCAGGCCGCTCAACGACATCAAGATTGCAGTCGAGAACACCGGCAACATCGAGGTGGCGAAGCTCGAGAAGAGCCTGCCTTACCTCGCCACCATCTCCGGAGGCGCGCCGATGATCGGATTCCTCGGCACGGTGCTCGGTATGGTGGAGGCGTTCTTCAACATGTCCAACGCCGGCAACAACATCGACATCACCCTCCTCTCCAGCGGTATCTACACCGCGATGATCACTACGGTCGGAGGCCTGATCGTCGGCATCCTCGCCTACTTCGGATACAACTACCTGACCACCAAGGTATCAGGTCTCGTCTTCAGTATGGAGAGCGCCACCATCCAGCTGCTGGAAGCGCTCGAATCGCCGGTTGAGAACAAGGAGACAAGGTAATGGCACTCAGGAGAACAACCAAGGCAGAGCCGAACTTCTCGATGTCGTCCATGACGGACATCGTGTTCCTGCTGCTCATATTCTTCCTCGTGACCTCCACGCTGGTCAACCCGAACGCCCTGAAGCTGCTGCTTCCCAAGAGCACGGGCCAGGTCGGCGCCAAGGCCACGGCGAGCGTCTCCATCAAGGACTGGGGGGACGACCGCTACACCTTCCACATCAACGGCGACGAGCATCCCGTGTCGCTGGGCGAGGTGGAGGACGAGCTCGTGGGGCTGCTCCAGAGCGAGGATGACCCTACGTTCGCGATATACTCCGACGAGAGCGTGCCTATCGGCGAGATAGTGCAGGTGATGAACATAGCGAAACGCAACCATTATAAGGTAATACTCGCAACGCAGCCCGAATGATGGGAAAGGACAGGAAACAGGACGACAGAGACGAACGCCGCGCAGGCCTCACGGGCTTAGCCCTGACTGTAGCAACTCACGCGGCGGCGCTTATGATAGTCTCGTTTACCGGTCTGAAATACATATACCCGCCGCCTCAGGAGAAGACGATGCTGATTGACTTCTCGGAGGAGATGACGGTGCCGGTGCAGGAGCTTGAAGGGCAGGCTCCCCGCTCCGAAAACCCTGACCTGAGCTCCCCGGTCAATCTCGTGCAGAAGAGCGAGTCGCCGGAAGCTGCGGACAGGCAGAACCTGACTCCGGAGACAAAGCCTGACGACTTCGGCGATGTGCCGACGGCGCAGCCCGAGCCCAGGGAGGAACCCGAGCTGGACCCGAGGGCGGCGTTCCCGGGGATGGCAAAAAAAGACACGACCCTGACCGCGGCGCACGCGGCCTCGCAGAGTTCCGAACAGTTCCGCGCGGGGCAGAGCGACGGCAACACGGAGAAGGGCCGCACAGACGGCAAGCCCAACGCACACGTCAGGGGACGCAATCTGGTGGGCAATCTGCCGCGCCCGGCATACAATGTGCAGGAAAGCGGCATAGTCGTTGTAGATATAGTGATCGACAATTACGGAAATGTGGTAGAAGCCAAGCCGGGAGGCGACGGCACCACTGTTTTAAACAAAGCTCTCCACGCAGCGGCACGCAAGGCGGCGATGGAAACTCACTTCAACATGGACGCTAACGCGCCGGCGATGCAGGAGGGCACAATAACTTATTATTTTAATCTTAAGTAGTGATGGACCAGTTTACAAAGGAAGGCCGAAAACTTAGACCGAGAAAGACTGCTGCACAGAGTCAGGATCATTCAGGTTTCGAAAAGGTGGAGTTCCACTTCGGCGAAAGAAACGACAGCTCAAACGAAGGCGGGGAGCGCCGCAGCTATGGTGAGAACCGTGGCTATGGCGAGCGCAGACCGCGCCAGTATGGAGAAAACCGCGGCTACGGCGAGCGTCGCAGCTACGGAGAAAACCGCGAGGGCGGAGAGCGCCGCAGCTATGGCGAGAACCGTGGCGGTTACGGCGACCGCAGGCCGCGCCAGTACGGCGAGAATCGCGGAAACTACGGCGAAGGCCGTCAGGACAACGGCGGAGAGCGCCGCAGCTACGGTGAGAACCGCAGCAATTACGGCGAGCGCAGACCGCGCCAGTACGGAGAAAACCGCGGCAACTATGGTGACCGCAAGCCACGCCAGTATGGTGAGGGTGGCGAACAGCGCAGGAGCTATGGCGAGAACCGCGAGGGCGGATACAACAATAACGAGCGCCGCAGCTACGGCGAAGGCGGCGGCTTCAGCGGAGAGCGCAGGCCGCGTCAGGCAGGCGGACGCCCGTCATTCGGCGGAGAGCGCAAGAGCTTCGGCAAGAAGCCTTTCGGAGCCAAGAAGGGCGCTCCGGGAAGGAAGGGCGCGAAGCCGGTTCCTCACTTCAACAAGAACACCAACGAAGGCATCAGCCGCATGATCGAGCGCCGTCCGGTAGTGAACGGCAACGAGTCAGCCGAGACCTTCAATTCACCTGTACAGGATGTCGTACGCCTCAACAAGTTCATCGCAAACTCAGGCGTATGCTCACGCCGCGAGGCCGACACCCTCATCCAGGCGGGCGTAGTGACCGTCAACGGCGAGGTCGTGACCGAGCTCGGCACCAAGGTCAACGTGCAGACCGACGACATCCGCTTCAACGGCGAGAGGCTCAAGGGCGAAGAGAAAGTATATATCGTGATGAACAAGCCTAAGGGCTTCGTCACCACCGCCAGCGACCCTCACGCGGAGAAGACCGTGATCGACCTGCTCAAGGGCTGCTCAGCCCGCGTATATCCGGTGGGCCGTCTCGACAAGAACACCACAGGCGTGCTGATGCTCACCAACGACGGTGAGATCGCGGAGCGCCTGACCCATCCTGCATACGACAAGAAGAAGATCTACCAGGTGGCTCTCGACAGGGAGCTCAGCGAGGAAGACCATGACAAGATCCTTGCGGGCGTGACCCTTACCGACGGCGAAGTCAACGCCGACGAACTCGAGTACATCGACGAGAAGGACAGGCGCAAGCTCGGCATCGAGATCCACTCCGGCAAAAACAGGGTCGTACGCCGCATCTTCGAGTCCCTCGGCTACACCGTCAAGGCTCTCGACCGCGTATATTTCGCCGGCCTGACCAAGAAGGGCCTCAAGAAGGGCGAGTGGAGATACCTCACCGAGGGCGAGGCCAACATTCTGAAGATGGGGGCTTACGTATAATGGCTCACCGTTCAGGATTCGTAAATATCATAGGCAATCCGAATGTCGGGAAGTCCACGCTGATGAACGCGCTGGTGGGCGAAAAGCTCTCCATCGTGACGGCCAAGGCGCAGACTACCCGGCATAGGATTATGGGCATTGTCAATGGGGAGGACTGGCAGATAGTCTATTCCGACACCCCGGGCATACTCAAGCCGGGCTACCGCCTGCAGGAGAACATGATGAAGTTCGTGGACGGGGCTCTGGGCGACGCCGACATCATACTCTATGTCACCGACACCGTCGAGACGGCCGACAAGAACGCCGAGTACATCGGGCGCCTTGCCCGTATCGACTGCCCGGTGATAGTCGTCATCAACAAGATTGACATCAGCTCCCAGGAGGCCGTGGTCTCGCTCATGAAGTACTGGCAGGAGAAGCTGCCGCGCGCCCTTGTGCTGCCCGTCTCCGCTCAGGAGAAGTTCAACCTCGAGAGCGTGCTGGAGGCCGTCAAGGAGCGGCTTCCGGAGTGCCCGCCGTGGTTCGACAAGGACGCCTTCACCGACAAGAACCTCCGCTTCTTCGCCTCCGAAATCATCCGCGAGAAGATACTCCTCAACTACAAGGAGGAGATTCCCTACTCCTGCGAGGTGGAGATCGAGACCTTCAAGGAAGGCGAGGAGCGCTATGACATCGGAGCGGTGATCTATGTGATGCGCGAGTCCCAGAAGGGCATTCTCATCGGCAAGAAGGGCGCCGCTCTGAAAAAAATGGGCACCGAAGCCCGAATTGAAATGGAAGATTTCTTCCAGAAAAAAGTTTTTTTGAGTATCTTCGTGAAGACGGATCCCGATTGGAGGGAGAACAGGAAGGAACTGAGAAGATTCGGATACGAGGAATAGAATATGGAAGACGAGAACATCATCACCGAAGAGGAAATAATAGAGGAAGAATCAGCCCCGGTCGGGGAAGAGGCGGAGGAAAGCGGCCGTTACGACAAGCTGCTGGAGAGGGATGCGCACAAGTTCAAGCTCTCCGGCATGTTCAAGGACTGGTACCTTGACTATGCCTCATATGTGATTCTGCACCGCGCCGTGCCGCACATTATCGATGGACTCAAACCGGTCCAGCGAAGGGTGCTTCACGCCATGTTCAGGATGGATGACGGGGCCTACACCAAGGTCGCGAACATCGTCGGACAGGCCATGCAGTACCACCCACACGGCGACCAGTCCATCCTCGGAGCCCTCGTGCAGCTCGGCCAGAAGGGATTCACGGTCGACTGTCAGGGTAACTGGGGCAATATCCTCACCGGCGACTCCAACGCCGCGCCGCGATACATCGAGGCCAGGCTGAGCAAGTTCGCCAAGGAGGTGGTGTTCGACCCCAAGGTGACCCGCTGGATGAACTCCTACGACGGGCGCAACCAGGAGCCGACCGAGCTCCCGGTACGCTTCCCTCTCCTGCTCGCGCAGGGCACCGAGGGCATCGGCGTGGGTCTCGCATCCAAGATTCTCCCGCACAACTTCAACGAACTCCTCGACGCGTCCGTGGCCATCCTGGAAGGCCGTCCGTATGAAATATATCCGGACTTCCCTACCGGCGGCTTCGCTGACTGCAGCAAATACATGCTGGGCAAGCGCGGAGGCAGCGTCAAGGTGCGCGCGCGCATCGAGAAGATCGACAAGAACACCATCGCCATCACCGAGATTCCGTACGGCAAATATACCCGCGACCTCATCGACTCCATCCTCAAGGCCAAGGACAAGGGGAAGATCAAAATCAAGAAGATAGAGGATATGACCACCGACAAGGTGGACATCGTCATCCATCTTCCGAACGACGTCTCCCCGGACAAGACCATCGACGCGCTCTACGCGTTCACGGACTGCGAATACAATATCGCGCCGAACGCCTGCGTGATCGTGGACAACAAGCCTCAGTTCCTCACGGTCAACGACATACTCGAATACAGCACCTTCCACACAAGGGACATTCTCCTGCAGGAGCTCCGCATCAGGATGGACGAGCTGGAGAACGACTGGCACTACTGCTCACTGGAGCGCATATTCTTCGAAAACCGCATCTACAAGGTACTGGAGCAGGACCAGAAGGACTGGGACAGCCAGATAGCCGATGTCTTCGCGAAGATGAAGGAATATCAGGATCTGCTCCGCCGCGAAATCCTGATGGAGGACATCCTGAAGCTCGTCGAGAAGCCGGTGCGCAAAATCTCCAAGTTCGACACCAAGGCCATGGACGAGAAGATACTCGCCATCGAGCAGGAGATGAAGGAGGTGCAGGACAATATCGACCATATCGACCGCTACACCATCGAATGGTTCAACTCCCTCAAGAAGAAGTACGGCAAGGCATACCCGCGCCGCACCGAACTCGTGGGCTTCGAGACCATCGCGGCGACCAAGGTAGTCAACAACAACGCGCGCCTGCAGGCCAACCTGGCCGAGGGCTTCGTGGGCATAGGCCTCAAGAAGGACGACGGGGGCGAGTACATCTGCGACTGCTCCGACCTCTCCGAGGTCATCGTCATCTCCAAGGACGGCAAATACCGCATCACCAAGGTGGAGGACAAGGCCTTCTTCGGCAAGGACCTCCTCTATGTCAATGTCTTCAACAGGGGCGACAGCCGCACGGTCTATAATGTGATTTACCGCGAGGGCAAGACCTCCATATATTACGCCAAGCGTTTCGCAGTCACCTCGGTGACCCGCGACAAGGAATATGACATCACTACCGGCGAGCCTGGCTCACAGATAGTATGGTTCACCGCCAACCACAACGGCGAGGCGGAGACCGTGCGCATCCAGCTGCGCGCCCGCCCTAAGCTCAAGAAGACTCAGCTCGAATACGACTTCTCCGCCCTTGCCATCAAGAGCAGGACCGCGAGGGGCAACCTCGTCAGCAAGAACGTCATCCAGCGCATCTCCCTCAAGAGCAAGGGTATCAGCACGATAGAAGGCAAGGACATCTGGTACGATTCCGACATCCAGAAGCTCAACGACGAGGCCCACGGCCTCTATCTCGGGCAGTTCGAGTCGGGAGACAAGGTGCTTGCGGTCTTCCGCAACGGCACTTTCTACACGACTTCCTTCGAACTCGTCAACCGCTATCAGGGCGACGTGCTGCGGATAGAGAAGTTCGACCCGGACAAGACTTTCACGGCCCTCTACTGGGACGGCGAGTCCAAGAGCTTCTATGTCAAGAGGTTCTCCTTCGCCGTGAGCGACAATACCCCGCAGAGCTTCATCTCCGACAGCCCGAAATCCTATCTTGTCGAGCTCAGCGATGACCTGCATCCGCAGTACGAAATCAGCTGGAAGATGGAGGACAAGCCTGCCGAGGCGGTGGACGCCGAGGAGTGGATAGGCAAGAAGGGCTTTGCGGCCAAGGGCAAGAAGTGCTCCGCCAAGGGCGAAGTGAAGTCCGTGCGCTTCATCGAACCGCTCGTCAAGGAGGACGACAGCGCTCCGGAAGCGGATGCGGCCGAGCCTGGAAGCATCGACCTCGAACTTCCCGACACATCAGAGCTCAGCGCCGACACTCTTCAGGGCCTCGAAAGCGATCCTGACGAGGAGACCTATGAGGAGCCTACGCTCTTCTGACGATCCGGAATGGCATATAAAAGAAAAAGAGGATGACCTGACGGTCATCCTCTTTTGTCGGGGTACTGTGACTCGAACACAGGACCCTCTGGTCCCAAACCAGATGCGCTAGCCAACTGCGCCACACCCCGAATTCCCTCGATTGGGACTGCAAATATACGCCAGTTTTGGAAGAAAAACAAAATTTTTGCGAAATTTGTGATTTTGAAGCTCAAGAAAGCTATGATTATCGAAGCACACGACATACACAAGAGTTTCGGCACGCTCGAAGTGCTGAAAGGTATAGACTTTAGTGCCGCCCAGGGCGAGACCGTCTCCATAGTCGGGGCGTCCGGCGCCGGCAAATCCACTCTGCTCCAGATACTTGGCACGCTTTCCTCTCCGGACTGCGGAAGTCTCGTAATAGACGGGCAGGATGTGCTGAAGCTGGGCAGTGACTCCCTCGCGGCTTTCCGCGGACGCAGGATTGGCTTCGTCTTCCAGGCGCACCACCTGCTGCCGGAGTTCACCGCGCTGGAGAACGTGATGATTCCGGCGCTGATTGCCGGCAAGGGCGCCCGCGAGACCAGAGCCAGGGCGCTCGGCATCCTGGAGAGCCTCGGACTCGGGGAGAGGGCCTCGCACAAGCCTTCAGAGATGTCCGGCGGCGAGCAGCAGCGCACAGCGATAGCCCGCGCCATCATCAACGAACCTGCAGTTCTCTTCGCCGACGAGCCGACCGGCAACCTCGACTCCGCCACGAAGCAGGAGATCCACCGCGTCTTCTTCGACCTGCGCGACCGCCTCGGCCAGACGATAGTCATAGTCACCCACGACCCGGAGCTCGCCTCCCTCTGCGACCGCTGCCTCACCATGAAGGACGGCCTGATAGTCAAGTAGATGGGCGAGGACACCTTCCGATTCCGCCGCTTCGGGGTCCGCAACCGGGACTCGGCACTGAAAGTCGGCACCGACGCGGTGCTGCTGGGCGCCGCGATGACCGTTCCCGCCTCGGGAGGCCGGGCTCTCGACATCGGCACAGGCACCGGAGTCATAGCTCTGATGGCGGCACAGCGCTGCCCGGAGCTGCGCATCACCGGCATAGACATTGACCCTGCCTCAGCCGCGGAAGCGGAATACAATTTCCTGCATTCTCCCTGGGCGGACAGGCTCTCCGCGCTCTGCGCTCCCCTCTCGGGATACAGGCCGGAGGAGAAATTCGCCCTGATATTCTCCAATCCCCCTTACTACGACTGCTCGCTCCGCAACCCGGACGAGCGGGAAGCCGCCGCCCGGCACAGCGACTCGCTCTCGTACCGGGAGATTCTCGAATTTGCCTCGGAGCATCTGGAGCCCGGCGGGCGGCTCGCCCTGATTCTCCCTTCGGAGCAGATAGTCTCAGTGCGCAGATGCGCCGCTTCCTACGGCCTGCACGCCCTGCGCATTCTCGGCATCCGGACCACGGAGCGCAAGCCGCTCAAGCGCACGGTAATCGAGTTCGCGGCGCAGCCGGGAGAGCCCGAAATCAGTGAAATCACCCTGATGCGGGGCGGCACACGCTCCGAAGAATACAGCCGTCTCACGGAGGAATTCTATCTCTGACAGCGGCCCCTCCCGGGCAGCCGCAGAGGGCGCCCGGAATTTCGCCACAGGCCCTGGAGGGCCGTAGGATGCCGTTTTGGGGTGAAATCCGCGCGCTTCCGTGAGTCGCCCCAGATTCCCGCCCACGCCACGCGGAGGCCTCCTTTAACCACAAACGCCCTCCGCGCCGATGCTCCTTAAAAATTATGTTCCTACATTCGCCGCGACAAATTCCAAAAACAAAACGACGATGTACGAACTGACACAAAAAGACAACTTCATTCTCAGATTTGAGAATTCCGTCAAGGAATGCTGGAACAAGGCCGCTCTCGACGACTACCGCACGAGCAGCGTAACCTACGGCGAACTCGCCGCCGACATCGAGAAGATGGTGCTCTGCTGGAGAGCAGCCGGACTTCAGAAAGGAGACAAGATAGTCATCAACGCCAGGAGCAGCTCCAACTGGGCGAAGGTCTTCCTCGCCGCGCAGGTGGGAGGCTTCGTGGCCGTACAGATATTCAACGGATTCACCCCGGACGACGCCATAAAGCTCGTCAACCACTCCGATGCCCGGCTCCTCTATACCGAGAAGGCGATATTCGACAAGTTCGACTTCAATGCGCTGCCCAATATCCTCGGAGCCATCGACACCAAGAGCCTCGAACTGCTCGCCGCCCGCGACGGCTTCGCCGAGGTCTATGCCCGCCAGGACAGCATCTTCGCCGAAGCGCATCCTGCAGGGCTCAAGGCAGAGGACATCCATTACGAGACCGGGTCTCTGGACGACCTCTCAGCGATTATGTACACTTCCGGCTCCACCGGCAACCCTAAGGGCGTAATGCTCAGCAACAGAAACCTTTCCGCCAACATCCAGCTCATCCCGGTACACTTCCCGTACCGCCGCGAGGACAACTATGTCAGTGTCCTCCCGTATGCGCATATCTTCGGAATGGTATATGACATGCTGGCGCCGCTCTGCTACGGCATGCACCTCATCGTGCTCTGCATCCCGCCGGTACCGGCAAACCTCAAACCTGCCTTCAGGCAATACAGGCCGCATGTATTCTTCGCCGTTCCGCTCATCCTCACCAAACTGCTGGAAGACTCCATCGGAGAATTCATCCACAGCAAGAGCGGCACCGCCAAGCTTGAAGACTACCAAAACAACCGCGACTTCTGCGATGCGCTCGCGGACATCTTCCTCCACGCCCTCGGCGGCAACATCGGTCTCTTCGTCACCGGCGGCGCAGCCATCCCTGAACATTTCGAGAAACTGATGGTGGAGAAGCTCCGGCTGCCGTTCGTCTCCGGCTACGGAATGACCGAGGCGGCACCTACCATCTGCCTCGGGCACAAGGGCAAATACAAGCTCAAGGAGTGCGGCGAATATGTGGATGAAGCAGTCGAACTCAAAATCGACTCCGCCGACGGGGAGCACATCCCGGGCGAAATCCTCATCAGGGGCAACGTGGTCTTCCAGGGCTACTACAAGAACCCCGATGCCACCCGCGCGGCGTTCACCGAGGACGGCTGGTTCCGCACCGGCGACCTAGGCACCGTGGACAAGGACAGGAGCGTATTCATCGTGGGACGCTGCAAGAGCATGATCCTCTCCGCCAACGGACAGAACATCTTCCCGGAGGAAATCGAAGTGGTGCTCAACGCGCTGCCGGATGTGGGAGAATCGCTCATCGTCTCCCGCCAGAGCAAGCTAGTCGCGCTGATTGTGCCGAACCAGAACCTCACGGCCGACATGGACGCCGCCACGCTCAAGAACGTTATGGACGCCAACATCGCCGTGCTCAACAAGAAAATTCCGGGCTATTCCCAGGTGAGCTCCTACGAACTGCGCTTCGAGCCGTTCGTCAAGACGCCTAAGGGAAGCATCAGAAGGTTCATGTATGAATAACAGGAGAAGAGTAGTCATCACCGGCCTGGGAGTCATCTCCCCGGTCGGCAATGACGTCCCGACCTTCTGGGACAGTCTCAAGGCGGGGCGCTGCGGCATCGGCCCGCTGGAAGGGATGGACGAATGGAATCTTCCCATCCATGTGGCCGGCAGCATCAAGGGATTCGACCCTGCCGCGGCAGGACTCGCCCCGGCGGAGCGCCGCCGCAATGACCTCTACAGCCAGTACGCCCTCGCGGCGGCGGCGCAGGTCATGGCCTCCAGCCGCCTCGTTTCCGGGGAAAACATCGCCCCGGAGCGCCTGGGAGTCTATGTAGGCACGGGCATCGGGGGAATGAACACCTTCGTAGCCCAGACCAAAGTGATGCTCGAGGAAGGGGCGGACCGGATCTCCCCTCTCTTCATCCCGATGATGATACCGAACATAGCCGGAGGCAACATCGCCATCCGCTACAATGCTCAGGGTCCCTGCCTGACCCATGTCTCTGCCTGCGCCACCAGCACCAACTCCATCGGGGAAGCCTACCTCGCCATCCTCGGAGGCCGTGCCGACGCGATACTGACGGGCGGCAGCGAAGCGGTGCTCAACCCGCTGGCGATCGGAGGCTTCGCCAACTGCAAGGCACTTACCACGGAGGAAGACCCATCCCGCGCCTGCCTGCCCTTCGACCGTCGCCGCAAGGGCTTCGTGATGGCGGAGGGAGCGGCACTGATGATGCTGGAAGAATATGAGCACGCCGCCGCGCGCGGAGCCGACATCATCGCCGAAGTCTGCGGCTACGGCTGCACCTGCGACGCCTACCACTACACCGCACCGCGTCAGGACGGCATCCCGGCATCCAAAGCGATGAGGGACGCCCTCGCGGAAGCCGGTTACAAGGCGGGCGAGAACCTCTACATCAACGCGCACGGCACAGGCACCCATCTCAACGACGCGGCCGAGACCAACGCCATCAAACTCGCTCTGGGCGAGGAAGATGCGCACCGTGCCTCCATCAGCTCCACCAAGTCGATGACCGGGCACATGTTCGGCGCCACAGGGGCGGCGGAGCTGATCGCTTCAGCCCTCGCGCTCAAGGACGGCATCGTCCCTCCCACCGTCGGACTCGCAGAGCCCGACCCTGAATGCGACCTCGACTATACCCCGCAGGAGGCACGCCGCAGGCCGCTCGACATCGCCCTCTCCAACTCCCTCGGCTTCGGCGGACACAATGTCTGCGTGGCTCTGAGGAGATTCGACGGACGGTAAAAAAAGAATTATCTTTGCATACAACAAAGTCAGATTCAAAATGAACAGAGAAGAAATCAAGCAGATCCTGCCCCATAGGGAGCCGATGCTCCTTATAGACAAATCCGAGTGGGACGGAGATGACGTTTGTTCGGAGTACACGATAAAGGAGAATGAATTCTTCACCACGGGCCACTTCCCGGGCTACCCGGTGGTGCCCGGAGTAATCCTCTGCGAGATAATGGCGCAGGCGAGCTTCCTGCTCATCCCGGCTGAGGAGCTCAAGACCCACACCGCATTCTACGGGGCTATGGACGGGGTGAAATTCAAACATTCCGTCTTCCCGGGCGACACGGTCTGCACCCGTTCGAGGCTCGTGGGCCGCAGGGGACCGGCAGTCTTCATCGAGGCCCAGGCCAAGGTAAACGGCCAGGTCTGCTGCCAGGGCAAGCTCACTTTCATGCTCGTACCGAACGAAAATTTAAAGAAAGAATAATCACTATGTCATACGGTTTACTCAAAGGCAAGAAAGGCATAATCTTCGGGGCGCTCAACGAGCAGTCCATCGCCTGGAAAGCGGCTCTCAAGGCCCGCGAAGAGGGGGCGGAGCTCGTGCTCACCAACACCCCCGTCTCCATCAGGCTCGGCACGATCAACGAGCTCGCCGAGCAGTGCGGGGCGATAGTCGTACCGGCTGACGCGACTTCGCTCGAAGACCTCAACGTCCTGGTGGACAAGGCAATGGAGCATTTCGGCGGGCAGTTCGACTTCGTGCTGCACTCTGTCGGGATGTCCCCGAACATCCGCAAGGGCCGCGCCTACGAAGACCTCAGCTACGACTTCCTCGGCAAGACGCTCGACATCTCGGCGATTTCGTTCCACAAGCTGCTGAACGTGCTCTACCGCAAGGATGCTCTCAAGGAGTGGGGCTCGGTGGCCGCTCTCACCTACATCGCTGCGGAGCGCACTTTCGAGGGCTACAACGATATGGCTGACGCCAAGGCCCTGCTGGAGTCCGTGGCACGCAGCTTCGGCCTCATCTACGGCAAGAAGCGCCATGTGCGCGTCAACACGGTGTCGCAGTCCCCTACCCTCACCACCGCAGGCAGCGGCATAGCCGGGATGCAGTCGATGTTCGGCTACGCCGACAAGATGTCTCCACTCGGCAACGCAAGCGCCTCTGACTGTGCGGATTATCTCGTCACGCTGTTCTCCGACCTCACCCGCCATGTGACGATGCAGACGCTCTACCACGACGGCGGATTCTCCTCCACCGGGCTTACCGCCGATGCGGTGGCCATGTTCGCCAAGGGGGAATAAAGTTCTACAATACAAAACAAGCCCGGGGCTTTGCGGCCTCGGGCTTGTTTTAAAGTATCGCGTCCGGACTAGAGGTTCGGGTTGGATTTCTTCCACTCTGCTACAGGAGGTACGATGCCGAGCTCTACGATCTCGTCGCGCATCTTGCAGAGGTGCTCGTAAGATGCCTGGAGGTCAGCCATCTCCTGAGCTGTTCCCTCAGGCTTGGTGTAGTGTACGCCGGTAGCGTCAATGACGGTAGGCATAGCCATCATCACGTTCTTGAAGCCGCACTTGTCGCAGTTGACATAGCAGCCTGCAGGCCAGGTGAACTTGTCGCCGCCCATTGCAGCCTCGATCATCTTGACAGCGTTGTAGGCCGGGCTCTGGAATGAGCTGCGTCCGCGGAGCTTGATGATGTTGGAACCGCCCTGGATGGTCTCGTGCTTGATCTCAGCCCACCTTTCCTCTGAGAGATGCTTCTCTGCGAGAGGGGTGCCGTCGATGGTTACCTTGCTTGCGAATACTGCCATAGCCTCGCCGTGTCCGCCGTAGGTGTGGGCGTTGAGCACTGAGCTCTGAGGTACGCCGAACTCCTTGGCCAGATTGCTCTGGAGACGGGTGGAGTCGAGGGCTGCGAGTGAGGTGAGCTGCTCAGGCTTCAGTCCGGAGTGGATGAGAGCGGTGAGAGCCGTCACATCGGCAGGGTTGAAGATAACTACGACATGCTTTACATCAGGGCAATACTGCTTGATGTAGTCACCGAACTGGGCCGCAATCTGGCAGTTGCCCTTGAGGAGGTCCTCACGGGTCATGCCTTCCTTGCGCGGAGCTCCGCCGGAAGAGATGATGTACTTGGCATCCTTGAACGCAACTGCAGGATCTACTGTCCAGCTGACGTTTGCGCCTTCGAAGCCGCAGTGATACATTTCCTCTGCCACGCCGTGAACGCCCGGCTCGAAGATATCATAAAGGCAGATGTTTGGGGTGAGCCCGAGCATGAGGGCTGTCTGGGCCATGTTGGATCCGATCATTCCGCCGGCGCCAACGATGACCAACTTTTCATTAGTAAGATATTTCATAACAATATCGAAAATTTGTCGTTTCTCAAAAAGTGGGACAAATATAATAAAAATCATTATCTTTGCGGCGTTATAAAAATTTTATGGCACTATATCTTATAAAGGATCTTGACGACGACTACCACTCGAAACTGGGGGTATGGCAGATCACAGAGACTGAAGCGGAGCTCAGAAAGCTCTCTTCCGTTCCTTCAGACGAACTTGAAGAAATCTCTTACATAAAGAGCGAGTCGCTCAGGAAGCAGAAGCTGGCCGTCAGGGCGCTGCTCGACACCCTCTTCGAGGAGAAGGTGTATCTGAGCCACCACGACAACGGCAAGCCTTACATCGAAAATTCCGCAACCAACATAAGCATCACCCACACCGACAAGTATGTGGCAGTGATTCTCAACGACACCGAAGAGGTCGGCATCGACTGCGAGTCCCTCGACAGGGATTTCTCCGCCGTGGAGAAGAAGGCGCTCTCCGAAGAGGAGATAGACGACCTGGACGAGGAGAAGCGCAACGAGCAGCTTGCCATCTACTGGTGCGCCAAGGAAGCCGTTTACAAGAAGATGTCCCAGCACAACGTGGACTTCGCCGAGCAGATTGAAATCGACGATTTCAGGCTTCGCGGCGAGGGCGAGCTTGAGGCCACCTTCATCCAGAAGGACGGCTTCGAGGAGGAGCTTCATCTGGAGTACATGACCTTCGACCGTCATGTCCTCGTCTGGGTTGCCGGAGAATAATCCTGAATCAGCGCGACCTTAGCCAGCTTTCCGGGTTTTGGGGAGTCTTCTCCTTCCAGACCTGGAAGTGCAGTTGCGTCTGCCCGTCGATGGTATCGACCTTGCCTATGGTCTGGCCGGTCTTGACCTTGTCTCCGGCCTTGACGCTTACCGAATCAAGTTTGCAGTAGAATGTGAAATAGTTGCCGTGCTGGACGAGCACGCAGCGGTTGTAGCCCGGCATCACTATCACCCTGCGCACCACGCCGTCAAATACGGCCTGCACCTCCGCGCCCGGAGAGAGCGAGATGCCGATGCCGTTGTTGAAAGGCATCACGAGCGAAGTATAGACCGGATGGTTGTGCTTTCCGAATTTCTCGACCACCGGGCCGTCCGCCGGCCACGGGAGTTTGCCCTTGTTGGCCTCGAACTCGGCGGCGAGTTTGTAATCGACCTTGGCGCTCTGTTTCTTGCCGGAGGATTTCTTGGCGCTGTCCTCCATATATTGCGCGATGATGCGCTCGATTTCCCTGTTCAGGGCCTCCACCTGCTTGCGCTTGGTGTCGAGCTGCTTCTGGTATTTCTTCTTGTCCTTCTTGAGATTGGCGACCAGGGTGTCGGAGCGCTTCTCTTCCGAGCGGAGATTGTCCAGTTCGCGCTGCCTCTCGGCCCTGACGCTCTCGGCACGCCGCTTCATCGCCCGCAGCGAAGCGAGGCGGCTCTCCTGCTCGGTCTGCAGTTCCTTGATTTTCTGCGCCTGGGCATTCATCTGGGAGGCCATGTTCCGGAGGTAGGCATAGCGCCGGGAGGCCTGGGAGAGGTCGCCGCTGGAGAGCACATAGACATACCAGAGCCTCGCGTCGCGGTTGCGGTAGGCCCCGCGGATGAGCTTCTGATAATAGACCGTCATCGTGTCGAGCCTCGCCTTGAGGGCGTTGTACTCGCGCTGTGCCACCCGGATGCTGTCGGAGAGGATGCGGATTTCACGCTCGCTCGCCTGCACGAGGGACTTGCGGTTGGAGATCTGCTTGCGCACCAGGGTAAGCTCGTTGAGTGCGCTGCGGCTCTTGCTGCTGTTCTCCTTGAGCTGCTTCTGAATCTGGGCTATCTCCTTCTCCAGCTGGGCTTTGCGGCTCTCCTGCGCGCTGGTGTTCTGCGCCGCTGCGGGAATGCAGAGGGAGAGTGTCAGCGCCAGAGGCAGGAATATGCGCGCAAGGGACCTCATTTGCCGGATTTCTGCTCCGAGAGGTTCTTATAATAGGTGGCGAGGTCCTTCTCGCCGAGGGCTTCGAGCACCTTGGAGTAGTGCTCAAGTATCACCGCGCTCTCCTTTCCGCCGTAGATCATCGCGTGCTTGAAGTAAGGCTTGGCCTCCTTGGGGCGGTGAAGCAGGTATAGTATCCAGCCGTAGGTGTCGAGATAGGTGGCGTTGTCGGGCTGGGCGTCGATGGCTGTCTTGCTCATTTTCAGCGCCTTGCGCAGCTTGCGGCCCTCCACGGAGAGGTAGTAGGCGTAGTTGTTGAGCACCGGGGCGTAGTTCGCATCCACCTTGAGCGCATTATCATAGGCCTTGTATGCGCGCTTGCGGTCACCCTGCCTGTAGGCCACGTCGCCCTCGTAGGAGTAGGCGAAAAGCTGCCGCTCCGTGTCCCCCTGCTCCGCCGCGGCGGATGCAAGCGAGCCGCAGGCCGCGAGCACCTCATCCCAGCGGCTCTCGATGGAGAGGAGCTTGATTTTCAGCTCGCGCGTCTTGAGGTCCTCCGGGTAGTTTTCGAGGCAGAAATCGACCAGCTTCTTGAGCTGCTCGCCCCAGACCCACCAGAAGCGGGAGTCAAGGTTGTCGATGATGGACTCGAGGTAGTCGCTCTTGATGTCGGTGCGCACATCTTCATTGGCGAGGAAGTGCTCCAGGGAAGCGAAAAACGGCGGATAGTTGCCCTGCAGCCGAAGCAGCTCTATCTTTCCCAGCTCCGCAGGGGCGTAGTCCGGGTCGAGCTCCAGCGCCTGGCTGTAGTAGGCAAGGGCCAGCGAGTCGCGCCGCTGCTGATAGCGCACATCGGCAATCATCGTCAGGGTATAAGGGGTATTGTACAGCGCCGGGGACATCTTGACGAGCTTCTCGCAGACATCCGCGAAACTCGCCCGGTCGCCCTCCTTGCTGT
The DNA here is from genome assembly GCA_963588685.1 of bacterium. Classification (GTDB taxonomy): domain Bacteria; phylum Bacteroidota; class Bacteroidia; order Bacteroidales; family UBA932; genus Cryptobacteroides. The sequence continues at coordinate 7,272 of CAVAID010000008.1, read as the reverse complement.
AGAGCGTGGCCAGGGCGTTGAAATACCAGCAGTTGGCGGAGTCGAGCTGCACGGCAGCGCGGAGATGCTCCCCCGCAGCCTCGTTCTCGCCAAGCTCGAGCTCGCAGAGGCCGAGGTAGTAGTTGACGGCATCGTCGCCCGGGGCGGCCTCCAGCAGGGAGGCGAATTTATCCTTTGCCTGCTGATATTTGCCCTCGGAATACTCCGACACGGCGTCGATGAAAAGCCCGCTGTCGGCGACATTCTGCGCACCGAGGCAGAAGCTCAGCAGCAGGAGAGGAATATATGAAATGATGAACTTTCTCATACCAATCACAAAATTATGCAATTTTATGAGAAAAATTGGCTACTTTAGCACCTAATATTCCAAAACGACGATGCAACTTTTCGGGAACAGGAAGCATCTTGATACTCGGGAAGCGGATTGGATAGAAGGGGCGAAGCAGGGAGAGCGCAGAGCGCAGAAAGCCATCTACGACTCCCTGTCCAAAAAGATGTTCGCCGTCTGCCTGCGCTATATGGGCGACAGGGACGCAGCGGAAGACATACTTCAGGACGGTTTCGTGACCCTTTTCTCCAAATTGGACAGCTTTTCGGGGGCAGGTTCCTTCGAGGGCTGGGCACGCAGGATCTTTGTCAACACTGCTCTGATGAGTCTCAGGAAGAAAGACGCGCTCAAGAACACCGAGGACCTCACCGCCGCCTGGAACATAATGGGCGACGAGCCGACCCCCGTGCAGAAGATAGGGCACGACGAGCTGCTCAAGATGATTGCGGCGCTTCCGCCGGGATTCCGCACGGTCTTCAATATGTACGTGATAGAAGGTTATTCACACAAGGAGATCGCGGAGGCGCTCGGCATTTCGGAGACGACATCCCGCTCTCAGCTACAGAGAGCCAGAGTGCTGTTGCAGTCAAAGATCAAAGAACGATATTAAGTCAAGATGCAGGAAGAGTTTAATGAATTCGACCTCCAGATGAGGTCAATGCTCGAAGACGCGGAGGCGAAGCCTTCAAAGCGCGTCTGGAAAGGCATATCCGCCCGTCTGGATGCCGCTGCCGAAGCCCGCGGCGCCAGTCAGTACGGCTGGATGAAGTGGGCCGGGGCCGCTCTTGCATTCGCCGCGGCCATCGGGGCCGGGTTCTTCTTCACGGGTCCACAGGGCACCGAGCTGCAGCCGCAGGAAGTTTCGCTGATAGCGGAGACAGTGCCTCAGGAGCCGCTTTTGGAGACTGCTGAAGCCGCGGAGGCAGCGCCGGCTGTTTCCGCCGTTTCTGCAGGGAAGGCCGTTTCCGCCGCTTCCGCCGGACAGAGCAGGGCCGCCGTCCTTCAGGGCGGGGCGCCTTCGGACAATGACAATATAGGAGCTATTGCCATATATAATAACGCCGAAACGGCTGTAGCCGCTGAGCCTGCGGAGAAGCGGGAAGCGGCGGCCGCGGAAAGGGCAGCCACGAGCAGCCGCCCGGGCAGGAACGACTATTCAAAATCAGACTATTCGGAAGAGGAAGACGGCTTCGCAGCGCTTGAAGCGGAGGATGCCCGCAAGGCACGGACCGCGCGCAGGACCGCCCTCTACCTCAAGGGCGCGGTCGGAGGCAACGACTCCGACTTCCGCACCTCCCGGCCTTACGCCGCGATGGCGCCGGGCTATGGCACCTCAGGAATTTCAGAACTCAGCACATCCACCTACGGCGTGCCGTTCACCCTGGGCCTCGGAGTCCGTTTCTACCTGATAGGAGGACTCTCCATCGGCACGGGCATCGACTATTCACTGCTTACGAGGACATTTACGGGCAAATACACCGAATTCGCCGCAGGCGGCGAAGTGGAGCGTTCGGAGGCGGGCAATGTCTCGCACACGCTCCAATACATAGGTGTGCCTGTCGGACTGTACTACGACATCCTGGACTTCGACAAGGTCAAGTTCTATGTCTATGGTCTCGGAGAGGCGGAGTACTGCATTTCCAACAAATACACCCTCTACGCTTCGCCCAACATCAGCTGCAGCGACAAGGTGGAGAAGCTTCAGTACTCGGTGGGCCTCGGCCTCGGTCTGGAGTTCAGCCTCAGCCGGACTCTCGGACTCTATCTCGACCCGGGTCTGCGCTACTACTTCCCTTGCGACCAGCCTAAGAGCGTCAGGACCGACAAGCCGGTATGCGTCAACTTCGACGCGGGCCTGAGGTTCAATTTCTGAGCCGACATAAAAAACATAAAAAAGCATAAAAAACTTTAATTATTTGCGGTGTCCGGAAGATTTTCCACTCGGGATGCCGTTTTTTCTTTGTTTATTGCGGCAAAGAATTTATTGCTATGAGAGCTTCTTTCATCTTGCTTTTGGCCTGCCCGGCGCTGCTGGCGGCAGGCTGCACAGACCTCGGAGACGGGTTTCTCTCGGGGAGTTCAAGGTCAGACTGCCACAACAGAGTGACGCCGGGCAGCGGAGACGGCTCCGGGGACAGCGGAGGGCAGACAGTCGAGATACGGGATACCACGGTTTACCTCTCGGCGGTCCGCTTCCCGGGCGACTATGACTGGCGCAGGGACACCACCTACGGCGCCAGCGCCTACGAAATCATCTTCTACAGGGACCTCGAGCCGGTGCTGAGCATCCCGTCCTCCGCCGGGTGCGCCAGCCCTGACCTCGACAGCCACCACATCATCGACGGCCACCTCTACACCGAGGCCGCGACGCGCGAGCGCACGACGCTGGGGCGCGACGGCGAGACCGTCCTCAGCTTCGAGGGACGGGAAATCATGCGCGGGATTATGCCGGTCGGGAGCGACATCTACACCCTCTCCGAAAGCCGGAGCGGCGACGGTTTCAGCTTCCGCAAGAACGGCAAAGTCCTCTTCAAGCGCGACGGCGGGAGCGTCTTCGGCGACCTCGCGGACCCTTCTTACAGGCCTTATGGCGCTCTCTACAAGGACCTTGACAAGGTCTGCTTCTGCTACCGCGACGGCAACGGCAAGAACGAGCTCTATTATATGGTGCAGGACGGAGTGGAGACTGTGACCACGCTGCAGCGAAATTGGTTGATAGAGGACATCAAAATCCATCAGGGGCATCCGCGGGATGCGGAGGGCTGGCTCCTGTGGTACGAAATCGAGGACGGGAGAGTCTGGATTGAGGACAACGGAGAGGTCTCCATTTCAGGCAGGATGTATTGGGGCGACGACGGGGTCTCGGCGATTATAACCGACGAAGACCCTGCGCGGATGAGCGAACTCTGCGAAGGCGCAGCCACGATATTTCACGGCCGGGAGAGGGATTTCGCGGTGAAGGAGCCGGACTCCGGGGGCGTGGAAATCTTCAGCTCCGGGCAGAGCGATGCGGTTTTCAGCGATGCGGATTCTCAGATTATGTCGCCGTCCTGCGCGGCAATGATTGGAGACGGTGCGTTATGCGCCGCGCTCACCTCACGGACACGCGATGTGCACCGCGTGCTCTGCCGGGGCAGGGAGAGCGAACTGCAGCTTCACGGCTACCTCAGCTGCATCCGCGCGGAAATCACTGTGCGTCAGACCAACTGACCTCGCGCGAGCCGTCTTCCCTGACGGCGATGCTGACCTTCAGCGTCTCCTCCGGAAGCAGGGATTCGACATTCTCCGGCCACTCCATCAGGCAGAGGCTGCCGCTGTCGAGGTAGTCGTAGAGCCCGATGTCGAGAGCCTCTTCATTCTTCGTAATCCGGTAGAAATCAAAGTGATAGATGGCTTCGTCAGAAGGAGTGCGGTACTCGTTTATTATGGCGAAGGTCGGTGAGCCGACGGCATCGGAGCGGACTCCGAGGCAGCGGCAGACGGCTGAGATGAAGGTGGTCTTCCCGGCTCCCATCGGGGCGTAGAACGCAATCAGACTGTTCCCCCGGGTGAGACGGAGGAATTCCTCTGCCGCACTGTCAATCTCCGGGAGGGTATGTATCAATATGGTATGCTGCATAATTCAAAGACAAAAATAACAATTTCTATGCTTAAACAAATCAATGCTGCAAAATGCGTGGGCACCGAGGCGGTGGGAGTCACCGTGGAGACGGACATAGACCACGGGATAGGGGTGCATCTGGTCGGTCTTGCCGACATCGCCGTCAAGGAGAGCCTGCTGAGGACATTCACGGCGATGCAGGCGCTCGGATTCAGGATTCCCGGCAAGAAGATAGTCATCAACCTCGCCCCGGCCGACATGCACAAGAGCGGGAGCGGCTACGACCTGCCGATTGCGATAGGGATAATGGCCGCATCAGGGCAATACGGGATGGAAGGCGCCGAAAAGTACCTGATAATGGGCGAGCTGGGTCTGGACGGCAGCGTGCGCGGCATCGAGGGGGCGCTCCCCTTCGTGGAGTACGCGGTGCGCGCAGGGCTGAAGGGGGTCATTCTCCCCGTGGAATCTGCGGTGGAGGCGGTGGACATCGACGGGCCGGAAATCTACGGCGTGAGGGATCTCAAGGATGTGGTCAGGATACTCGAGGGGCGCGAGGACTGCTCCGGATTGCTTGCGCGCAATTCCCCCGAGGCGCAGAGGGAGGCCGCCGTGAGGAGTCCGGAGGAGGAATGCATAGACTTCTCCGACATCATCGGGCAGGAGGGCGCCAAGCGGGCAGTGGAGATTGCCGCCGCGGGAGGGCACAATATCCTTATGATCGGTGCGCCGGGCTCCGGGAAGAGCTCGCTTGCCAAGGCCATGGCGGGGATTCTCCCTCCGATGAACAGGGAGGAGTCGCTGGAAACGAGCCGCATCTATTCGGTGGCCGGCCTGCACCGGGGGCAGCGCGGGCTGATACGGCAGAGGCCGTTCCGCGCCCCGCACTACTCCGCTTCGATGGCGGCCATCATCGGCGGCGGCGCCGGGGAGAATATAGTCCCCGGAGAGGTAACCCTCGCCAACAACGGCGTGCTCTTTCTCGATGAGCTGGCGCAGATGCCGCGGAGCGTGCTGGAGGCCCTGCGCGGGCCGATAGAGGACAGGAAGGTCACTATTTCGCGTCTCAAGACCAAGGTGGAATTTCCATCGTCCTTCGCTCTCGTAGCCGCTTCAAATCCCTGCCCCTGCGGCTATTACGGGGAGGGAGACCGCTGTGTCTGCACCCCTTCGCGGCGCATCGCCTATCTCTCGAAGCTCTCCGGCCCGATAATGGACCGCATCGATCTGCAGGTCTGGATGCATACCGTCCCGCCGGAGGTCGCAGCTCGGGGCGGCAAGGCGGAAAGCAGCGCTGCCGTAGCACGCAGGGTCGTGGCCGCGAGGGAGATACAGCGCCGGCGCTTCCAGGGCGAGAGCATCGGCACCAACGCCGAGATGTCCAACCGGCAGGTGCGCAAATACTGCCCGCTGAGCGCGGAATGCACAGCGGCGCTGGAAAAGATAATGAGCGGCTCGGGGATGTCGCTGCGCGCCTGGTTCCGAATCATCAAGCTGTCCCGCACCATCGCCGACCTCGAGGGGGCCGAGAGCATCAGTCCAGACCACATAAGGGAAGCAGCCGCGTTCAGGCTACTTGACCGCGAGAAGATTTGACCTGAGCTGCTCGACCGAGCTTGCTCCCACAATTACCGAAGTCACCTCCGGACGGCGAAGAATCCAGCGCAGGGCGTACTGGGCGAGGGTCATCCCCTCCCCGGCAGCCTCGTCGTTCCAGGCACCGATTTTGGCCAGGAACTCCGGAGTCAGCATCTCCGGACGCAGGAAGTTGCTGTGTGTCATCCTGGAACCCTCCGGGATGCCGTGGAGGTACCTGTCGGTAAGGAGTCCCTGGGCGAGAGGAGAGAAAGCCACGAAGCCGGCCCCCTCTGCGGCAGCCTGAGGCAGGACTTCCTGCTCAACTGCGGTATCTATCATATTGTAGCGGCCCTGATATACGAGGCACGGCACATGCTGCCCGCGCAGGTAGGCGTATGCCCTTGCCGCCATCTCAGGCGGATACTTGGAGAGGCCCACATAGAGGGCCTTGCCGGCGCGCACGATGTCCACCAGCGCCTGCATCGTCTCCTCCAGCGGCGTGACCGGATCGGGACGGTGGGAGTAGAAGATGTCCACATAGTCGAGCCGCATCCGCTTGAGGCTCTGGTCAATCGAGGCGATCATCGTCTTGCGGGAGCCCCACTCTCCGTACGGCCCCGGCCACATGTCATGTCCGGCCTTGGTCGCGATGACGACCTCGTCGCGGTGAGACTTGAGGGACTGGGCGAAAATCTCGCCGAAGAGGGTCTCAGCGGCGCCTTGTGGAGGGCCGTAGTTGTTGGCAAGATCGAAATAGGTGATGCCGTTGTCGAAGGCAAATTCCACAATCTGGCGACATTTTTCGCGCGAAGCGTCCTCGCCGAAGTTATGCCAGAAGCCGAGCGAGATTTCCGGCAGGAGCAGCCCGCTTTTCCCGCATCTGCGGTATTTCATTGACTCATAGCGAGGTTGGGTCAGTTTGTAGTTGTCCATACTCGAAAATTTTAGTGTCCGAGAACAAATATAGCGCAAAAAGTTCAAAAAAATTTGGCAGGAATAAAAAAGTCGTGTATCTTTGCAATCCCTTTCCGAGAGGCAGGGACAAGTTCATTGAGAATACTGAAAGATAAGTACAAGCAAGTACCGAGAAACTAAAGAATCGAGAGCGTTAATTTCTTTTATGGATATAAACGAATAGGATGTCGGGGTCAAGCTAGAAGTATAGAAAATATACAAAGAAGAGTTTGATCCTGGCTCAGGATGAACGCTAGCGGCAGGCCTAACACATGCAAGTCGAGGGGCAGCGCGGGGTAGCAATACTCTGGCGGCGACCGGCGGAAGGGTGCGTAACACGTGAGCAACTTGCCTGCATCCGGGACATAACCGGTGGAAACGCCGACTAATTTCCCATAATACTCTTGGCCGCATGACCGGGAGTTGAAAGATACGTCGGATGCAGATGGGCTCGCGGGACATTAGCTAGTTGGAGTGGTAACGGCACACCAAGGCTACGATGTCTAGGGGTTCTGAGAGGAAGGTCCCCCACATTGGAACTGAGACACGGTCCAAACTCCTACGGGAGGCAGCAGTGAGGAATATTGGTCAATGGGCGCAAGCCTGAACCAGCCATGCCGCGTGAAGGAATAAGGCCCTATGGGTCGTAAACTTCTTTTGTGGCGGAGCAATAAGATCTACGTGTAGGTCGATGAGAGTACGTCACGAATAAGCATCGGCTAACTCCGTGCCAGCAGCCGCGGTAATACGGAGGATGCAAGCGTTATCCGGATTTATTGGGTTTAAAGGGTGCGTAGGCTGCTTTGCAAGTCAG
>CAVAID010000007.1:0-57352 GCA_963588685.1 bacterium | reverse complement strand
GCAACAGCAGGACTTGCTCGCCCAGATGTGGAAGCCCTACATGAAGGACCTCGATTTTTACGGAGCGGCGCTTAGACAGCGCGGCATTTCGACGAGCTCAATGACCGCCCACGGTCCCCTCACCCCCCCCTGCGGCCCCCGAGCTTGTCGAGGGGCCGAAGCATCGAGGGGCAGTCGATCACATATCTTCCAGAGAAAGGCATCCGGAGATGACTTCCTGCCTGCCGAAAGCGCTTTCGCTCAGATCCGCCGTCTTCCGGGCCATCAGCGCCGGAGAATACTTTTTCCTGTTCCTCTTGACCTCATAGGCATGTACCTTCCCGTCAAGGGAGACGGCGACGATGTCTAGCTCGTTCTCCAGGACGGTGTCGTCGTTGCCCCGTTTCGAATGCCACCAGCCGCCAATCTCAAGGTACCCCTGCGACTCCATCATCTTCTGGCGGAACCACCTCTCAAGAATCCTTCCGGAATATGTCGCGTAGTCGTTCCGGATGATTGCGGCGAGCGCCGGATAGTTCTTAATCTCTATCAGCGAACGATACCGGTCGAAATACCTGAACCAGAAGCGCAGGAACACATCGTTTATCTCATAGCGCACGGCCTTCGAGGTCTCCGAGGACCTTATAGGCCTCTTCTTGCTTATAAGCCCGTAGTCCTCCTCGAGAGTCTTCATCTGTCCTCCGAGGCTCCTCTCCCCGAGCAGACCTTCTATCTGCGGCAGGCAGACCTCGCCCGAGGCTATAACCCCGAGGATTGAGAAATATGTCCCGTAGTTCTTTCCGAACTCCTGTATCAGCATATTCTTGCCCTCCTCGAAGAACTGCGAGTCCGGACGCGTCATATAGGCGACCATGCTCTCCATGTCCGTGCATCCGTTGTCCATCAGCAGCTCCACATACTTGGGGACTCCGCCGGTGAAGCAGTAGAGCGCGAGCAGGTCGTCGTTGATGTAACCGCTCTTGTGGTCCGCGAGGATTTCCTTCATCACATCTGTGCGGAACGGCTCCAGTGTGATGCTGAGGTCGGCGCGTCCGAACAGCGGCTGCTTCTCGTCTTTGAATATCTTCTCCATCAGCGTGAACACCGAGCCGCTTACAACAAGGTTTACATTGGAACTGCGCCTCTCGCGGTCCCACACATCCTGGATGTCCGAATAGATTGTCGGATTGACATAGAGGAAATCCTGAAACTCGTCGATGAAGAGGTTGAACCGGCGGTGCTTCCCGATGCTGAGCAGCAGGGCGAAGATGTCCTTGAAATGGTATATCCCCTGCGGGACGAACTCTCCGAGGGAATTCCTGATAGCCTCCGAGTACTCCGCGCAGAGGTCCGCCTCGGCTTTCTTCGAGACGAAGAGATAGACCGAATCCGTGCCCTCCATGGCGAGTCCTCCGAGAGTGGTCTTTCCGATCCGCCTGCGCCCCTTGAGCACCGTCATCTTCGAGAACTCCTCGAAAGAGCGCTTCTGAATGTCCCTTAGCATCCCCAGCTCATATGTCCTGTCGTAGTACTTCATATCAGTTATGCTTATAAAGTTTATGGTCGTAAACTTTACCGCCATAAACTTTGCAAATATATAAATTATTCGACAAGCTGCAAAACACTGCTAGGTGTTTTATTAAAAAAACATTTTCGCCAAGCTTGTGTTTTTTGAGAAAAACACTTTACCTTTGTATCTCAAACTGGCAAAGTAAGGCCATCGCAAAATAAAGTCAGGTATGGAAATATTATTTCAAAGGCACGATGAATATTTGGCTGTAACTCCCACGGATTATGTTCGGGATTTTATGAACAAGGTGAACTGGGACAGCAGATTGCTATGCATACGCGGCCCGAAGGGTGTCGGTAAGTCCACACTTATCCGCCAGAGGATTAAACTCAATTATGCCGCTGGAGACCGTCACGTCCTTTATTGTTCAGCTGATTCCGGATATTTCTCAAGCCACAGACTCATCGATACCGCCGAGGATTTCTACAGGCACGGTGGAACGCATCTGTTTATAGATGAAATACATAAATACGATAAATGGAGTGTGGAGATAAAGGAGATTTATGACCTGTTTCCGAGACTCCATATTGCTCTGAGCGGAAGTTCTCTTCTTGCCCTCAGAAGCGGTATGGCAGACCTTTCCCGCAGGATGCTGATTTATGATATGCCGGGGCTCTCATTCAGGGAATATCTCCGCCTTACGAAAGTGGCCGACTGTCCTTGTGTGTCTCTTGAAGACTTGCTGGGCAATTCGGCGGAGATTTGCCTGAACATAAGAAAGCAATGCCGTCCGCTTGAACATTTCGACGGATATCTCAAAGCCGGATACTATCCGTTCTATTTTGAAGATGCCGTAGCATATGCCCCGAGAGTGGAGAATGTCGTAAACTATACCATTGATAATGAGTTGACTTCCCAGTGCGGAGTGGACGTTTCGAATACGAGAAAAATCAAGGCGCTGATGCAGGTGCTTTCGGGGATGGTGCCATTTGAAGTGGACACGGCGAAAATGTCACGCAATCTCGGCCTCCAGAGGCTCACCCTTCTGCAATATATGAAACACCTCGAGGACGCCAAACTGATCCGCCGCCTGTTCTCCAATCTTCTGACTACCGGAGATTTGCAGAAGCCGGACAAGATTCTGCTCGATAATTCAAATCTGCTCTTTGCCCTGTGTCCGCGTACACCTGAGACGGGCACGGTGAGGGAGACCTTCTTCTGCAACCAGTTGGCATCTGCCGGCCATAGGATAGAGTACGGCGGGATCAAGAACGCTGATTTCAAGATAGACGGGAAATACGTGATTGAAGTCGGGGGCAAAGACAAGGGCTATTCGCAGATAGATGAACAGGAAAACGGATTCATTGCGGCGGATGGGATAGATTCGGCAATATTCCGAAAAATTCCGCTTTGGGCATTTGGATTTCTGTATTGATAACGCCCCGAGCGGCGGGGTCGCGCCTTACACCCGCTGGGCCGGGCCGGTGAGGTAGACGTCGGTGAAGACGGAGCCGGAGGCGACGAACTCTACGGAGAGGGTGTCGCGGAGGGCGCGGACGCGGTAGAGACGGCCGCCCTCGCAGGGCCAGAAGGACTCGAGGGTCACAGCAATGGCGGAGGCGACTATTCCTGTGCCGCAGGCAAGTGTCTCAGCCTCAACGCCTTTCTCAAAGGTCCGGACATATATCATCTCATCACGCGAACACGGGAACACGAAATCTATATTGGCGCCTTCCGGGGCGAAAAGCGGGTTCCAGCGCAGTTCGCGGCCTTCCTTCTCCACATCTAGAGAGTCCCAGTCCGACACGAAACGCACGAAATGCCGCGCGCCGGTGTCGATAAACCAGCCGTGCTGCTCCCTGCCGGCAGCATCCGTATAAGTGATGCGGCGAGTCTCCTTGACATCCTTCATCCGCAGGCGGACCGAGTAGAGCGAACCGTCGCGGGAGAGAATCTCAGCAGTATGGATACCGTCCGGGGCCTCGAAAATCAGCAGCCTCCCGGAACTCGGGCGGATGCCGAGGAAGTCGGCGAAAGCCGCAATGCAGCGGCCTCCGTTGCCGCACATCATCCCGCAGGAGCCGTCAGGATTGTAGAATTCCATCCTGAAATCACAGTCCTTCGAAGCGGTGAGAATCATCAGTCCGTCAGCCCCGACCCTGCCATCGGCGGCCACGAAACCGCCCTTGCGGCTGCAGAGCTGGCATATGCGCTGCGGCTGCCTGTATTCGGACACATCCTCACTGCGCCCGTCCAGCACCACGAAATCGTTGCCGGCACCGGAATATTTGTAAATTTCCATAAATTCTAAAAAATCTGGCCGTGCACAGCCCTCCCGGAGAGCAGCAAGCCGGCGAAAATTCTACCTCAGCAAATCTTCCAGCGTGACGGATGAAGAGGTCTTCGCATCGCGGTATTTGACGATGACAGGGCAGTAAAGGCAGACACCGCTTCCGGCACTCACACCCTTGCTGATCGGGCGGCTGCCGGAGACTACCACCGCTCCGCGCGGCACTACCACGCGGCCGTCGGCGTTGCGCGGCAGGAATTCTCCCTTCGTGGAGTCGAAAATCGCTGTGGATGAGGTGATTATCACGCCGGAGGCAATCACCGCCCCCTCCTGGACTATCGTGCCCTCGTAAATGCCGCAGTTGCCGCCCACAAACGCGCCGTCCTCGATGATGGTAGGCATTGCGCCCGCCGGCTCGAGCACGCCCCCGATCTGGGTGGCGGCGGAGATGTGGATATGCGAGCCGACCTGCGCGCAGGAGCCGATGGTGGCGTGGCTGTCAACCATCGTTCCCTCACCGACATACGCACCCACATTGATATATGCCGGCGGCATCACTATCGCCCCCGGAGCGACATAGGCTCCGCGCCGGATGCTGCTGCCTCCCGGCACGATGCGCACTCCGTCAGCTGCGCTGAAGCGGCGCACCGGGTAGGTATCCTTGTCGAAGAAGGGGAACTGTCCCTCGCTCATATCCTTGATCTGCCCGAGCTTGAAGCCGGCAAGTATCACCTCCTTGACCCAGGAGTTGACCTTCCACTCGCCGTCAACTTTCTCGGCGACCCTGATCTCCCCTGCCTCGAGTGCATCGAGGACCTCCTCGACACGCGCACGCGTTATTTCTTCCATAAATCTGCAAGTATTTGAGAAATAGTCTTTTTAGTCTGCTCTGTGGCCTCTGAGAGAGGCGGACGGACCTCGGAGCGCATCAGGCCCAGCTCAGCCATCGCGGCCTTGACCGGGATAGGGTTGGACTCGACGAAGCAGCCCTTGAAGAGCGGCATCAGACGATGGTGCAGGGCCCGTGCCTTGAGGAGGTCGCCCTCCAGCATCGCGGCGCACATCTCGCTGACTTCAGCCGGAGCCACATTGGAAGCGACGCTGATCACTCCCTGGCCGCCCGTAGCCATGAAGGCGAAGGTCATATCATCGTCGCCGCTGAGCACTGAGAATCCCTCCGGGGCGCGGCGGATGATTTCACTGACCTGGGCGTAGTTGCCTGAAGCCTCCTTGGTGCCGATGATGTTCGGGCAGTCACAGGCGAGCCTGACTGCGGTGTCGGCGGTCATATTGGCACCCGTGCGGCCTGGCACATTATAGATGACTATCGGTTTGCCGGCCGCCTCTGAGACGGTCTTAAAGTATTGGTACTGACCCTCCTGCGTAGGCTTGTTATAGTACGGGACAACCACCAGGTACGCGTCCGCGCCGTGCGGGCCGAGCAGGCGGATATTGTCGAGCGTGCCCTGCAGGGAATTGGTCCCCACACCCACGAGCAGAGGCAGTCCCCCGCTCTTTTCGCGAGTAAGGTCGAGCAGTCGCAGCTTCTCGTCCGCGCTGAGGGTCGGAGTCTCGCCCGTGGTGGCAAGCGGCACGAGGAAATCCACCCCGGCAACCACCTGGCGCTCCACGCAGGCGGCGTAGGCATCATAATCCACGGCCCCGTCACGGAACGGAGTCACCAGCGCGGTGCCGCAACCCTTGAGATATAATTTGCTCATAATATGAGATCTTTGAATTCGTGTACGCCTTGCAGTCCATCGGTCATCAGTGCCGCGGCCACCGCGCCTTCCGCGAAGCCCTCGCGAGAAAACGCCTCATGGGTAAGGGTCAGCCTGTCCACCCCGGAAGTAAGCTCAACGGTGTGAATGCCAGGCACTTCCCCGATGCGATGGGAGATAATTTCCGGCTCCTCTCCGAGCGTGTCAGCGACTATGCCGCCCACCGTCTTGGCAGTGCCGCTCGGGGCGTCGAGCTTATGGATGTGATGGGTCTCCTCGACCTTCGGGGTGTAGCCGTGCCCCTTGAGGACGGTGCAGGCCCGCTCCACGGCGGCGAAGAAGGCATTGACCCCAATGGAGAAGTTGGAAGCCCAGACGAGGGTCGTGCCCCTGCGCTCAAACTCGGCGAAAACCTGCTCCTTGATGTCATACCAGCCGGTAGTCCCGACCACCACGGCGGCGAAACGCTCCGCAAGGAAGGGGTAATTGGCCTTGAACGCATCCGGAGTGGTGAAATCGATGCAGACCGCCCCGGAAGTCACTTCCTCAGGGAGGGAGCATACATCCTCCGAGGCCGCAGCGAGAGTAATGCCGCGCCTGCGCAGCACAGCCTCCACGCAATGGCCCATCTTACCGTAGCCGCTGATCACAATCTTCATATATTCTGACATAATTTTCTATCGCTTCCTGTAAATCATTGATTCTCACGCACTCGTCAGGACGGTGCGCAGTCATTATCGAGCCCGGGCCGCAAATCATCTTGTACTTGAAACCGCTCAGGTGCGGGGCATCGCTTCCGAAGGCCACCGCCTTGGTGCGGAATCCCGGCAGGGTGAGATACTCCGCAGGCGAATCGCCTCCGCGGGCGTTCACGCTGATATTCTCATTTGCAAAGCTTTGCATCAGTTCACAGACCCTTGCGTCGCTCGCAAACGTGGTACGGAAATATATCCGGCAGTCCAGCGCCGGGCTGAGGATGTTCTGCGGGTTGTCGCTGTGCAGCAGGCCCACATTCCAGGTAGTCTCTCCGAGCAGCGGGTCGCTCCCGAACTGCTCCGCGCGGAGGGTATTCATCATATCCACGAACATCTCCACGGCACTGCGCCCGTGCTCCGGATAGCCGGAGTGGCAGGCCGCGCCGCTGAAGTGGAGGTCGAACGACTTGGTGCCCTTGGAGGCGGAGACCATGCAGTTGTCGGTAGGCTCGCCGATTACGAGGTACGGGGCGGTGAAGCCGCTACGCGAGAATGCCTTGGCCCCGTAGGAGCCGGTCTCCTCCCCGCTGAGAAGCAGCAGGCCGAAGCCCTCAAGCCCCCTCGAGGCGAGCTCACGGCACGCGCTGTACATCGAGAAAATCTGCCCCTTGGCATCGCAGCTGCCGCGCCCGCGGACCGTATCCGGCTCGAAAGTCGGGGCGATGTACGGGGGCACTGTGTCCATATGGGTGCAGAACACTATCCGCGGGCTGCCCCAGCTCAGGAGCAGGTTGAGAGTGCCGTCACCGGCCTCAAACTGCTCTTTGTGAGGAGCTTCCAGATGCTCGCGCAGCCACAGGGCGAACTCCCGCTCCCGTCCGGAAGTGGAGTCGATGGCAAGCATATCGCGGAAGAGCTCGAGCATCATAGCAGTATATCCCTGATAATGCCGCTGGCGGCAAGGCGCACGCCCTCGCCGGCGCCCCTTATGACGAGAGGAGCCGAATATTCGCTGCGGACAAGTGTAACGTTTTCTGTACCGCTGACCCAGTAGAACGGGCTGTCGGGGCTTACCGCGCCCATCCGGATCTCGGCCCTGTAGCCGAGCCGCTCGGCAGGGTCGCGCCTGAGCGAAGCTATAAAACGCTGCCTGCGGCCCTCGATGGCGAGTTCGGACTCGCGCAGACGGAGCTGAGGCTCGTATTTTTCCAGACGGGTGTAGAATTCCTCTATCGGGCAGTCAAAAAATTCGCCCGGAAGCATCGGAGATATCCGCACATCGCTCTCTTCCAGAGGCACGCCGGCTTCCCTCGCGAGGATGAGGAGTTTGCGGAGCACATCCCGCCCGCCGAGGTCGGTACGCGGATCGGTCTCGGAAAGTCTCTCCTCCTGGGCGCGGCGCAGCAGACTTGCCATACTCTCGCTGCAGGAAGGGCTCTCGTGGGTAGTTAGTACATAATTGAGTGTGCAGGAGACCACCGCCTCGATGCACTCGATGCCGTCGCTGCAGTTGGCTCCGCTCGCGATGGACTCGAGGATAGGCAGGGAGGTCCCCACCGTGGTGTCGTAGCGGAAGAATGCCCCGTTCTCGCGCGCTGCGGCCTTGAGCGCCGCATACTGCACATAAGGCACGGCGAGCGAGCGGCGGTTGGAGGTCACTATGTTGAGTCCTGCCCGGAAAATCTCAGCGTAGCGCAGGTGCAGAGTCTCGTCGTCGGTGCAGTCCACGAATACCGACTTGCGCGGCGCGGCTTCGCAGACGGCGGAGATATAGGCCCCTTCAGCGGCGCTTTCGCCCTCAGGCAGCCTCTCGTCTATGTCCTGCGCGCGGATGCCGCGCATATCTATCAGGTAGCGGCGGCTGTTGGACACGCCGACTATCTTTATCGTCCTGCCGAGGCGCGAAGCTATCCTCTCGCGGCTCGCGCTGATAAGCCCCACAAGTGCCTTGCCCACAGCACCATAGCCGGCGATGAAGAGGTTGATTTCGGTCACGGCACGGGACTCGAAGAATTCGCGGTGAATCGCGGCGACCGCTTCGCGCACCACCAGGGAACGGACGCGCACGAAGAACACTCCCCCCTCGCCATCAACTTCGGAGAGCGGCTTGATGCCGGCCTCGGAGAGCGAAGACATTATCCTGCCGGCGGCGGAGCGGCGGCTGGAGACAGACTCTCCGACGAGGCAGATGACCGATTCCCCGTCCGCAGGACGGTCTAGGCTGGTCACTCCCATCCAGCTGTCCTGCACTTCGGCTCGGACATCGCTGATGACGGTGCCCGGGTTGCGCGGGTCGAAGCTGTTGAGTATCCTGATGGCTATGCCTGCCTCCATCGCAGGGCGCACGGTCGGGGCGTACAGCACCTTGGCGCCGTTGGCGGCGAGTTCAAGCGCTGCGCCGTAGGAAATCTGGGGTATGGTGACGGCTGACGGCACCACCTTAGGGTTGGCTGTCATTATGCCGGGCACATCGGTCCATATCTGCAGGTCATCGGCCTTGACTGCGGCGGCGTAGAGGGCCGCGCTGTAGTCGGAGCCGCCGCGCCCGAGGGTCGTCACGCGGCCGCGCTCGTCGGAAGCGATGAAGCCAGGAGCGACGAAGACCTGCACCTCCGGGGAGGCTGCGACTGCGGCGGAAATCCTGCCGTAACTGGTCTTGCTGTCCACTTCTCCGCCGCTGACCAGTATCAGTTTGCGGGAGTCGAGCCACAGGGAGGCTATGCCGTCGCAGGCGAGCTTGCGGGCGATGATGCGGGTGGAGAAAAGTTCTCCGAAGGTCACGCAGTCCTCGCTCGGGGCGGCTTCCAGCTCCTTGAAGAGCCCGTCAATTTCTTCCTCCGCGAGGTTGCGCTCCGCGCCTGTGAAAAGGCGGCGGACTATCCTGAGATGCCGCTGCCTGAGACTGTCGATGCGCTCCGCACGGGCCTCTCCCTGCGGGAGCGAGGCTATCTCAAGCAGGGCGTCGGTGCAGCCGCTGACGGCTGAGCACACGAGTATCACCCTGTCCCTGCGGGCAGCGTCCGTGACGATATCCAATACCGCCGAAATCCTTGTGGCGTCCGCAACGGAACTGCCGCCGAACTTGAGTACCTGCATTACTGTTTCCTCTCTATCTTGGCTCCGAGCGCGTTGAGGCGGGTGTCGATGTCTTCGTAGCCGCGGTCAATCTGCTCGATGTTGTCTATCTCTGAAGTGCCGCTGGCGGACATCGCCGCAAGCAGCATCGCGATGCCGGCCCTGATGTCCGGCGAAGTCATGCGCCCCGCCTTGAGACGGAGCTTGTGGTCATGGCCGATTACTACGGCCCTGTGCGGGTCGCAGAGGATGATCTGTGCGCCCATGTCGATGAGCTTGTCCACGAAGAAGAGCCTGCTCTCAAACATCTTCTGATGTATCAGCACGCTGCCCTTGCACTGCGTGGCCACGACGAGCATCACGCTGAGCAGGTCCGGGGTCAGACCAGGCCACGGGGCGTCGGCGACGGTCATTATGGAGCCGTCGATAAAGGACTCTATCTCATAGCTTTCCTGGGCCGGGACATAGATGTCGTCGCCCCTCTGCTCGAGTTTCACTCCAAGCCTGCGGAAGCACTCCGGGATGATGCCGAGGTTGTCCCAGGACACGTTGCTGATGGTAAGTTCGCTCTGGGTGATGGCGGCCATTCCGATGAACGAGCCGACCTCGATCATATCCGGAAGGATGCGGTGCTCTGCGCCGCCGAGGCTCTCCACTCCAGTGATTGTCAGGAGGTTGGAGCCTATTCCGTCAATCTTCGCACCCATCCTCACGAGCATCTTGCAGAGCTGCTGCACATAAGGCTCGCAGGCGGCGTTGTAGATGGTGGTGACGCCGGCGGTGAGGGTCGCGGCCATCACTATGTTGGCCGTACCGGTCACGGAAGCCTCGTCGAGCAGCATATAGCAGCCCCGCATCTCCTTACCGGAGGAGAGACGGTAGGCGTGGCGGTCGGTGTCGTAGGCGCACTTGGCCCCGAGCTTCATAAAGCCGTCGATGTGGGTGTCAACCCTGCGGCGGCCAATCTTGTCGCCGCCAGGCTTAGGGAAGTAGGCCTGGCCGAAGCGGGAGAGAAGCGGGCCGACTACCATTACCGAGCCGCGGAGCTGCGCGCAGCGTCGCACGAAATCGGCGCTGCGGATGTAGAACTCGTTGATGCGGGCGGCGCAGAAGCGGTATTCCCCCCTGGCAATCCTCTCCACGCTGACCCCCATGCTCTCCAGCAGGGAGATGAGGTTCTTGACATCGAGAATCTCCGGGACATTGGATATCGTGACCGGTTCGGCGGTGAGCAGCACGGCGCTGATAACCTCCAGGGCCTCGTTCTTCGCGCCCTGGGGCTCGATGCTGCCGCTCAGGCGGTGGCCGCCTTCAATTACAAACGAGCTCATATATGTTCCACTTCGGGATGGAGCCGGATGCCGAAGCGCTCCTGGACTCCATCGGTTATTCTTTTTTCAAGCGCGAGAATCTCCTCCGGGGAGGCGTTCCCGCTGCGGTTGACTATCACCAGAGGCTGCTTCTCATAGACGGCTGCGCCGCCCTCCTCCGCGCCCTTGAATCCGCACTGGTCTATCAGCCAGGCTGCCGGTACCTTGACGCTCCCGTCGGGCAGGCAGTAGTGCGGGGCGCTCCCGTCCGGGGAGATGCGCGCGAATTCTGCTGCGCTCACCACCGGGTTCTTGAAGAAGCTGCCGGCGCTGCCTATCTCCTCAGGGTCAGGGAGTTTCGCGCGGCGGATGCGGATTACTGCCTCGCGCACCTCCTGCGGAGTCTGCGGCTCGCGGCCCTCCAGCGCCTCGGAGATTCCCTTGTATTCGAGATGCGGACGCGGCTTGCGGCTGAGGCGGAAAAGCACGCTCGTGACTACATAGCGGCCCTTGTTCTCCGGCTCCTTGAACATCGAGGAACGGTAGCCGTAGCGGCAGTCGGCGACTTTGAATTTGACCTTCTTCCGCTCCTTCAGGTCGAAGCAGACGACCCCGGAGATTATGTCCTTGACCTCGACCCCGTAGGCCCCGATGTTCTGCACGGCGGCGGCGCCGACCTCGCCCGGGATGAGGGAAAGGTTCTCCGCGCCCCAGAGTCCGTGACGGCACATCTCGGCTACGAAGGAGTCGAAATTCACCCCCGCCCCGACTATCACCGGTACCTCGTCCAGCCCCATATCGACATACTTGATGTACTCGATGTTGGAGTGCAGCACTGTGCCCGGGAAGTCCTTGGTAAATAGGAGGTTGCTACCCTCGCCTATGTGCAGAAGAGGCTTGGGGAGCCGGTCGAAATTGAGTCCTTCAAGCTCCTTTACGGTCTCGTACTCCACAAAGCACTCGCAGGACACCTTCATCCTGAAAGTGTTCTGCGAGCCGAGGTCGTATTTGAGCTTTATTCTCACTCTCCCTTGTAGGTTGAGGCCAGGTAGAGCTCGTCCATCTGGCTCTGGTCGATCTGTGACGGGGAGTCGATCATCACGTCGCGGCCCTGGTTGTTCTTAGGGAAGGCGATGTAGTCGCGGATGGTCTCCTGCCCGCCGAAGAGGGCGCAGACACGGTCAAATCCGAACGCCAGTCCTCCGTGAGGCGGAGCACCGAACTTGAATGCGTTGATGATGAATCCGAACTTGTATTCCGCGTCTTCGCGGCTGATGCCGAGCACGTCGAACATGCGGCTCTGCATCTTGGCATCGTGGATACGGATGGAGCCGCCGCCGAGCTCGGTGCCGTTGAGCACGAAGTCGTAGGCGTTGGCGCAGACGCGCTCGAGGTCTTCCTTCTTATCTGAATAGAACCACTGCTCGTGCTCCGGCTTAGGAGCGGTGAACGGGTGGTGCATCGCGTAGAAGCGGCCGTCCTCCTCGCTCCACTCGAGCAGAGGGAAGTCCACGATCCAGAGCGGTGCGAATACCTTAGGATCTCTGAGTCCCAGGCGGTTGCCCATCTCGATACGGAGCACGCCGAGCTGGGTCTGGGTCTTGCGCTTGGCGCCGCAGAGCACGAAGATGAGGTCACCCGGCTTCGCCTCGCAGGCGGCGGCCACTTCCCGGAGTTTCTCCGGAGAGTAGAACTTGTCCACTGAGGACTTGATGCTGCCGTCGGCGTTGAGCTTGATATAGACGAGGCCCTTGGCACCGACCTGAGGGCGCTTTACCCACTCGGTGAGCTCGTCGATCTGCTTGCGGGTGTAGTCCGCGCAGCCGGTGGCGGCGATGGCGCCGATGTATTCAGACCCGTCGAAGACGCTGAAACCGCAGCCCTTGACGAGGGAGGTAATCTCGTGTATCTTCATCCCGAAACGGACGTCCGGCTTGTCGGAGCCGTAGCTGTCCATCGCGTCGTACCAGCACATGCGTGGGAGCGGGTTCGGGATATCAACGCCGAGGGCGTTCTTGAACATCCTGCGCATCATCCCCTCGAAGGTGTTGAGCACGTCTTCCTGCTCCACGAACGACATCTCGCAGTCGATCTGGGTAAACTCCGGCTGACGGTCGGCGCGCAGGTCTTCGTCGCGGAAGCAGCGTACAATCTGAAAGTAGCGGTCATAGCCGGCCACCATCAGCAGCTGCTTGAAGGTCTGCGGCGACTGAGGCAGGGCGTAGAAAGTGCCCGGGTTCATGCGGGAAGGCACGACGAAGTCGCGCGCTCCCTCGGGGGTGGACTTGATGAGGTAAGGGGTCTCTATCTCCATGAATCCCTGCTCGTCGAGGTAGGTACGGATCTCCTGGGCGAGACGGTGGCGCAGTGCCAGGGCCCTCTGGAGAGGCGGACGGCGCAGGTCGAGGTAGCGGTACTTGGCCCTGAGGTCTTCGCCGCCGTCGCTCTGCTCCTCGATGGTGAACGGAGGAGTCGCGGACTCGTTGAGGATGTTGATGGCCTCGAGCCTGATCTCTATCTCGCCCGTTGGCATCTTTGGGTTCTTGCTGGCGCGCTCCACCACTTCGCCCTTGGCCTGGATGACATATTCGCGTCCCAGTCCTTCGGCGAGAGCGACGAGCGCAGGGTCAGCGTCCGCTTCCACTACGAGCTGCGTGATGCCGTAGCGGTCGCGCAGGTCGATGAATGTCATTCCTCCCAGTCTGCGGGTTTTCTGCACCCAGCCCGCCAGGGTGACTTTCTTGCCTTGGTCGGAGAGCCTGAGTTCCCCGCAAGTATTGCTTCTGTACATATCGAGTGTTTGTAATATATTCCAAATAGACAAAGATAAGAATTATTCCGTATCTTTGACTCTCAGCTATGTATTACATTTCAAAGACATTCGAGATTGCCGCGAGCCACCGCCTCACGCTTGACTATCCGAGCAAGTGCGCGCGGCTGCACGGGCACAACTACCTGATCGAGGTCTGCTGCAAGTCAGAGACCCTCGACAGCAACGGGATGGTGGTGGATTTCAGGCTCATAAAGGAGCGGGTATGCGATGTGCTGGACCACCGCGACCTCAACGAAGCGCTGCCGTTCAACCCTACCTCCGAGAATCTGGCCCGCTGGATCTGCGAGCAGATTCCCCACTGCTACCGGGTGAGCGTGCAGGAGACCACAGGCAACAGGGCGATTTATACTACCGAAGAATAATGTACAGGGTCAGGAAAACACTGGAAATATCCGCCAGCCACCGGCTCTATTTCTCCGGACCGGGGGTCTGGGAGCCGCTGCACGGACACAATTGGAAAATTACCGTATGGTGCGAGAGCGAGACTCTGGACGAGGACGGGATGGTCGTGGATTTCCTCGCAATCGAGCATCTGATAAAGGACTCCCTCGACCACCGCGACCTCAACGAAGTGCTGCCCTGCAACCCGTCAACGGAGAACCTTGCCGCCTGGATAGGCGGGCAGGTTCCCCATTGCGTAAGGGTGGATGTAGTGGAGTGCGAAGGCTCGGAAGCGAGCTGGTTCTCCCCAGAATGGACTACTCGGTCCTGATGGCCTCGGACGGGTTGGACCTTGCGGCCCTGAGGGTCTGGAAGAATATGGACGCGGCGGCCACCAGCAGCGACAGCACTGCGGCTGCGAGGAAGATCCATATGCTGAAGTCGATACGGTAGGCGAAATCCTCCAGATAACGGTCCATCAGGTACCACGACAGCGGAGCGGCGAATATCAGGGAAATCAGCAGCGGAGCGCAGAATTTGCGCATCAGCAGGGTGAGCACTTCGCTTGTAGTGCTGCCCATAATCTTGCGGACCCCTATCTCCTTGCGGCGCTGGCGGATGAAGAACAGCGACATCCCGATGAATCCGAGCACTGAAATCAGGATGGCGATGCCGGTGAACATTGCCACGAGCCGCATTGTGTTGCGCTCGTCAGAGAAGGAAATCGCGATGTTATCCTGTACATCCCTTACCTTCCAGTCCAAATCTTCGTCCGTGCCGTCCACCTTCTCCACGAGAGCGCAGAGCTTGCGGTAGGAGTCGCGCGAACCGTCAGTTTCCACTATAAAGTTCGGATCTTCCATCTCGTCACTGCCAACTATTCTGATTTCGAACGGATTGACATACTCGAGCACATTTTTGGTGTGGAAGTCGGCGAATATGCCGGCCACCTGGCTTACCTTGCCGTTGCCCCAGACGAGTTCGTGCTTCTCCTCGGAAAAATCGTTGATGGAGATAGCTTTCTCGTTGAAATACTGCACATCCCCTTCAAGATGATAGTCCTTGATGAGAGTGAGCCCGGCAACATCGAGGAAATCCCTGTCACAGCTGAGCATATAGACCGCGATATTGTTCTGGTCCTTGTCCCGCCGGAAAGTCACGGCGGCGCTGTTGCCATCGAGGGACGAACCTTCGTATGAGCCGAACCTGCTGATATACGGCTGGGAAGCGAGGGCGCTCCGCATCATCTCCGACCTGTCGGCGCATACCATATAGACATTGCGGGTATTGTATCCGATCGGCGCGTTTACGAGATGGTTTATCTGCAGGAGTATCGTGAGCGTGGCGGTGAGCATCGTCACGGTGATGATGTTCTGGATGATGATGAAGACCTTGCTGAGCGTCATCTTGGAGTACTGCCGGAAGGAGCCCTTGACGATGTCTATCGGCTTGAATTTCATCAGCATAAGGGTCGGCAGGATACCGGAAATGACTCCCGTGATGAGGATGAAGAGAACGCTCACTTCCACCGTGCCGAAGCCGAGGTCCCTGATGAGGTCAATCTTGCCGCGGAACATCTCGGCAAACTTGTCCTGGAAGAGCAGCGCAAGCGCAAATCCTATCAGGAAGGAGACCAGCACCATCAGCGTCGATTCGCTGATCAGGCCCATGGAAATGTGCGTGCTGTCGCCGCCGAGCAGTCGGCGCGTGGCGACCTCCTTGGCACGGAAGCCTGTGTTGGCCACAGTGAGATTGATATAATTGGATACTGCGAAGAGCAGTATTGCAAGCACTGCGGCAAGGAGTATCCCGAGCAGGCTGCGGTCGCCTTTATGGAGGCCGTCGCCGCGGTTCTGCGGGGCAAACATCAGCTCGTCCAGCGGCACCAGCGCGCACTGCGTCGACTGGAAGTATCCGAATGCCGGGCAATGTTCGGCGGAGAACCTGGTAAGTTCTTCCAGCTTGTTCTCGAGATTGCTGCCGGGGCTGGTCAGCAGAAAAGAAAACGTGCCTCCATAGGGGCCGGAAGTGAAACTGTTGATATTGTTTCGGTAGCCGAGTATCTGTGAGCGTCTCGCGCTGCTGGCGATGAGCTCGGTGGTGTTGGGCAGGGCCGTCTTGTCGAAGTCGCTGACCACGGCGGAGACGGTATAGACGAGCGTCGTGTCGTAAGGGTCGCCTCTGGGGTCATTTAAAGTTATGTACCTGGTGCCGACCATGTTGAGCTGCTGCCCGAGAGGGTTGGCGTCCGGGAAGAGCTTGCGTGCGAGCGACTCGGTGATGACACATTTCTCCGGGCTGTCAAGCGCTCCCGCCTTGTCTCCCTCCATGAATTTGAAGTCGAATAAGTCGAAGAAAGTGGAGTCGGCGACAATCACGTTTGCCTTGCCGTTTCCGCTGCTGCTGCCGGAGAACGATTCCCCGCTCTTGATTCGGGCCTGATGTATGTCTATGCAGCAGGTTTTCTCGATTTCCGGGAACTCCTCCCCTATCTGATGGGTCAGGTCCGGCCAGGTGAAAAGCCTGTTGGTGGTGCCGAGAACCTGGATATTCTTGTGGTTGTGATGCCAGCGGTCGATGCTGAACTGCCTGTAGGTGTAGTCGCCGAGCAGTATCACGAACATCAGCGAGAGCGCGAGCCCGACCATGTTGATCAGGGCGTATAGAGGATTGTTCCTCAGGAAACGGAAAAACAGTTTCATACTTTCAATTATTCTGCCCCCACCCGGGCGCAAGCGCCGTGCCATATTCGATAACGTCCTATAAAACAACGAATTGCGCCCTCGCGGACGCAATCGTCAATGTAAAATTTCTTTACACCCTCTGTAAAGATTCTTTACAGCTTGTAGTAGCTGGAGAGAATCTTGGCGAAGAGGCTCGGTGGGAGGAGCTTCTTGAGGGTTACTGAGAGCCGCTGCTCAAGGGTGGAGATGATGTAGTTGTAGCGCGGGTTCTTCTTGCGCACAATCTTGGAGATCTTGGCGGCAAGGTATTCCGGCTTGAGGCCCGTGGTCTCGTCCTTCTCGATGCTCGCGAGGGACTCGGCGTAGGTCCTGTAGATCTTATAGACCTCAGGGTCGGAAACGCTCTTGCGCATCGCCGTGAAGCCGGTGGAGAAGTCTCCCGGCTCAATCACCACGACCTTGATGCCGAACGCCTTTGTCTCCAGGCGCAGAGCCTCGCAGTAGCCTTCGATAGCGAACTTCGAAGCGGAATACAGACCCTGGAAAGGCAGACCCATCAGACCTCCTATGGAGCTGAAACAGATAATCTTGCCGCCGCCCTGGGTACGCATTACCGGGAGCACGAAGTGAAGAAACCTCACCATACCCATCCAGTTGACATCCATCTGCCTGCGGGCGTCTTCGAGCGAACTGAACTCCAGCGGCCCGCCGATGCCCATGCCGGCATTGTTGATAAACACGTCGATGCGGCCTTCGGCGTCGGTGACCTGCTTCACCGCGGCTTCCACCTGAGCGTCATCGCTGGCGTCCGCCTTGATGTAGGTCACTCCCGGAATCTGCTCCACGTCACGCCTGTGCGTGCCATAGACCTTGTGTCCGTCGGCGTTGAGCCGCTCGGCCATCGCCTTGCCGAAGCCTGAACTGATGCCTGTGATGAGTATGACCATAGGGCTTCCTTACGCTATAACTCCTACCTTCTTGAATATCTTGGTGAGCTTCTCGACTGCCTCGTCAACCTGCTCGATGGAGTGGGTCGCCATGAGCGCGAAGCGGATGAGCACATCGTTCTCAGGCACTGCAGGGGCGATTACCGGAGTGATGAACACTCCCTCATCGTAGGCCAGGCGCACGATGGTCATGGCCTTGATGGTGTCGCGCACGAAGAGCGGGATGATCGGGGACTGGGTGTGTCCGGTATCGAAACCGTTGTCCTTGAACGCCTTCTGGGCATGCTTGGTGACCTCCCAGAGGTGCTCGCGGCGCTCCGGCTCGTTGATCATGATGTCAAGCGCGGTGGATGCGGCTGCAACTGCGGCAGGGGTCATGGATGCGCTGAATATGAGGGAGCGGGAGTTATGCTTGAGGTAGTTGATGACTTCCTTGTCGCCGGCGATGAATCCGCCCAGGGAGCCGAAGCTCTTGGAGAACGTACCCATGATGAGGTCGGTCTCGGCGGTGAGTCCGAAGTGGCTTGCGGTACCTGAACCGTCCTTGCCGAAGACTCCGAGAGAGTGGGCGTCGTCCACCATCACTGAAGCGTTGTATTTCTTGCAGAGCTCTACGATCTGCGGGAGCGGAGCGATGTCGCCCTCCATAGAATAGACGCCGTCCACGACGATGAGCTTAGGAGCGTCGGCAGGCACCATGGCGAGCTTCTTCTCGAGAACTTTCATGTCGTTGTGAGGGAACTTGCGGACCTCGGCGAATCCGAGACGGCTGCCGTCGATGATGCAGGCATGGTCAAGGGCGTCGAGGAAGGTGTATCCACCCCTCATTCCGAGGCAGCTGACCACACCGAGATTAACCTGGAATCCGGTGCTGTAGGTCACGGCCTCGTCCTTGCCGACGAACTTGGCGAGCTTCGCTTCAAGCTCTTCGTGGATGTCGAGTGTTCCGTTGAGGAAACGGCTGCCGGAGCAGCTCGTGCCGTATTTGCGGATTGCAGCTATTGCAGCCTCCTTCAGACGCGGATCGTCTGAGAGGCCAAGATACGAATTGGAACCGAACATGAGCACCTTGCTGCCGTCAGCCATTGTGACGAGAGGGTCCTGTCCGGATGAAATCGGCCTGTAGTACGGGTAGATTCCCTGGGCCTTAACTTCTTGTGGGACTGTGTATTTAGCACAAATCTCATTCAGGATTTTCTTCATCAGGAATAGATTAAATAAATACAGTACAACGCCGCAAATATACGAATTATATTTTATTTGCTATTCTCCAGCCGGTGGACCAGGCGGCCTGAAGGTTGAATCCGCCGGTCACGGCATCCACGTCGAGCACCTCTCCGGCGAAGTAAAGTCCCGGGTAGAGGCGGCTCTGCTGAGTGGCGAGGTCGATGCCGCCGAGCGCCACACCGCCGCAGGTAACGAATTCTTCCTTGAATTTCGCGCGCCCCGCAACTTCATATTCATCGGCGAGCAGCCTCCCGACAAGGCGGTTGAGCCCCTTGGAGCCGAGTTCCGCCCAGCGCAGGTCTTCCCTGAAGCCGCAGCGGCCGAGGATGAATCTCCAGAGTCGGTCCGGGAGTTCGGCGGGATGGGTGTTGCTCAGCTGCTTTCGCTGCGAAGCGGCGGTCATCTCTTCCAGACGGAAGCGAATCTCGGATTCGGAGCTCCCGAGCCAATTTATCAATAAGCTTGCACGGTATTCATTCTCAGCGAGATGGCGCGCCGCGTAGGAGGAGAGGCGTAGGGTGGCGGGGCCGCTGACACCCCAGTCCGTGATAAGCAGAGTCCCCTCGGAACGGAAGCCCGTGCCCGCAAGGGAAAGAGCGGCGCTCTGTACAACGGTGCCCATCAGGGAGCGCAGTCCGGGATCTTCAATCTTGAGGGTAAACAGCGACGGAACGGTCTTCACGAGCTCTATCCCCTCGGGCAGAATCCTTGCCAGAGCTGCGTCGGAGCAGCCTCCGATGGTAAAAACGACTTTGCCTGCGAGTACTTCGGAGCCGTCGGCAAAACTTATCCTGAAGCCCCCTCCCGCCGGGCGGATGGAAGAAACTTTTTTATTACACTCGAGAATTACCCCCTCCCCGCGCATCGCCCGCTCGAGGGTGCGGACTATCTGCATCGAGTCCTGGCTCGCAGGGAAGACGCACTGGTCGTCCTGTACCACGAACCTTACGCCCTCATTCTCAAACCATTTGACGGTATCCTCCTGACTGAATTCGCTCAGGGCGCGCTTCATCAGGCGCTCGCCGCGTGGATAGACTTCGGAGAGCCGGTGTACATCGCGGAAGGAGTTGGTAAGATTGCAGCGTCCGCCGCCGGTAAGAGCCACCTTGGCAAGCGGTCTGCTTCCGGCCTCGTACACCTTGACTTCCAGCTCGGGATGGCGGCGCTTGAGCTCTATCGCGCAGAAGCAACCTGCGGCCCCGGCCCCGATTATCGCGACATCCAAGCTCATCCCGGCTCTACTTGACGTAGGTCAGGAATTCGCTGCGGACGCGGGCGCTGGTGCGGAAGGCGCCGGTGAGGCAGGTGGTGGTCATCTCGCCGGACTTGCGGGAGCCGCGGCCCTCCTTGCAGAGGTGCCGTCCGCGCATCATCAGAGCCATCCCGCGAGGCGGATTCTCAGGTCCGAGGGCTTCGGTGAGCATGTCCACCACATCGTGCACGAGCCGTTCCTGCACCTGCAGACGCGAAGCGCAGTAATCCACCACGCGGCCTATCTTGGAGAGTCCGAGTATGCGCCCCTTGGGGTTGGGGAGATAGGCGAACCAGTATTCGCCGAAGAAGCTGCGGCAGTGGTGCTCGCAGACGGAGTAGAAAGTGCCGTGGTCCACGACCATATCGTCGTAAATTATGCCGTCCTGCCCGTTGGGAAAGGTGGTGATGACGGGAGCCTCCTCCGGGCGGTAGCCGCGGAAAATCTCTGAAAACATCCGCAGCATCCTGTCCGGGGTGTCCTGCAGCCCGACCCTGTCGGGGTCTTCACCTATATATTCAAGCAGTTCACGGATGTCCTGCTTTGCCTGCTGATCTGTAATCATGGCGCAAAATTAGGTAAAATTTCTATTCCAGCCATGCCAGGAAGTCGTCCACCCGCGCACGGGAGACAGTCATCTCCACCGGCGGCTCCGGCTCCATCGCGAGTTTGAGGCGCGAACCGAGCTGCCGGGTAACGCTCTTTACCGCCTTTCGCGCGGCGATGCAGCCCCTGGAGACCCTGAAGAAGCGCGTCGGGTCGAGCTCCCCCTCAAGGGTATCCATAGTGCTGTCTATCACATACTTCTGTCCGCTGAAAGTCATCAGAAAGTTGGACTTGCCCTCCGAGTAGAAGCAGGCCGCATCCGCCATCTCCACCGGGATAATCCGCTCGCCGATGCGCACCACCATCCGCTCCCGGTAAGTCTTGCCGGCCGGCGAAGCGGCAGTTCCCGACACCACCGCCGTGCCCAGCGCAGCAAGCAGTTTCTGCACATCCGTCCCCTGCTTGAGACTGAGCCTCTCGCGGCACCTTCCCACGGCCCGCTGGAGAGCGGACATGTCATAAGGCTTCAAAAGATAGTCGATGCTGCCTGTCTCGAAAGCCTTGATGGCGTAGGAGTCGTAGGCAGTGGTCATTACGACCTGGGAAGTGACCTTGGCGAGGCGGAAAATCTCGAAACATTCGCCGTCGGAGAGCTCCACATCCATGAAGATTATGTCCGGTGCCGGATTGGCGCCGAGCCAATCTACAGTGGAGCGCACGGAGTCCGTCATCCCGACCACTTCAATGTCGGGAAAGGCCGAGGATATGTTGCGGGCGAGCTGGGCTCTCGCCATCGCCTCGTCTTCTACGATAAGCGCTGTCATAGCAATGGTAAAATTACTGTGTAACTGTCCCCTCCCGCCTTGACTATCACCGACTTGCCGGCGATGTCCTTATACTGCCGGCGGAGGTACTTGAGCCCCAGGCCGGTGGAGCTCACGGCGGTGAGCTTGGGGCGGAGATTGTTGGTCACTACCACGCTGTTGCTGGTGGTGTGTATGTCTATCGTCAGCGGGTCGGAGGCGCTGACGGCATTGTGCTTGGTGGCGTTCTCGATGAGCAGCTGCACGCTGCACGGCACTACGCTGCGGGAGAGGTCCTCTTCGGGGATGTTGACATTGACCTGCAGCCCCTCGGCAAAGCGTACCTTGAGCAGCTCCAGGTAGTCGTCCACGAACTCCATCTCGTCGCGCAGGCGGACGGTGGTCTCGTCTTCGTGCCGGAGCATATAGCGGTAGATTTCGGCAAGTTTGTGGGTGTAGCGGCTCGCGGCCTGGGCGGACTGCTCCTGTATCATGCAGTCCAGCACATTGAGCGAGTTGAAGAGGAAGTGCGGGTTGACCTGCTGCTTGAGCTTCATATAGCGGAAGAGCGCGAGGTTGGCCTTCTCCGCCTCCTTCTCCGCCTGCTCGCGGGAGCGGATGGCGTATTCCGCCACCCAGACTATTATGACGCAGCTAAGTATGTAGTCTATAAGGATTTCGACGAAGAATCCGCGCGACTCCTGGGCCCCGGAGATGGAGTATATCAGCAGGAGCCGGACTATGATAATCACAATAAACGCAAGCAGCAGCCATCTCAGACTCCGCGAGTCCGGCGAGGCCCCTCCCTCCGGGTGCCGGTCAAGGTATTTGAGGCATACCCACTCCGTGGTCCAGCCGAGGATCTCGGTGCAGACGAAGGTGGAGAGCGGGTGCACGGCGAGCGCAGGGAGCGGCAGGAGCCCCAGCAGCGCCGCAAGCCCGACTCCGATACCGAAGCCGACTATATTTACAAGAATAACCGCGATGCCCATGAAGAGCACGCTCATCCTCCGCCGCAGGCAGAGCAGCACCACGAGGAACATGGTGAGCAGGGTCAGCATCAGCCCGTCTGCCATCCCGGTGGAATAGCAGATGAACGATACCAGCGCGTGGAGCGCGGCAAAGAGGTGGATTATCCAGTTATCTTTTGAAATATTCATAAAATCCAGTGTGAATATAATCACATTTCTTAAAAAATTAACTATTCATCCCGAAATTTTATCAATTCATCCCGACACTATTTTATATAAAATGATTTTTAGTTTTATTTGTTTTCCATTATAACACTAAAGCGATGCAACAAAGCAAACTCAGCTTCTGGCAGATGTGGAATCTCAGCTTCGGCTTCTTCGGAGTGCAGATAGCCTATGCCCTGCAGAGCGCGAACATCAGCCGCATCTTCGCGACTCTCGGAGCGGACCCGCATCAGCTCAGTTTCTTCTGGATACTTCCTCCCCTCATGGGAATGATAGTTCAGCCCCTCATCGGCAAGTGGTCAGACCGCACCTGGTGCAGGATAGGCAGGCGCAAGCCGTATCTGCTCGCAGGAGCCATAGTGGCAGTGGCAGTGATGATGCTGCTTCCGAACGCGGGCAACCTCAGTTTCAGTTCCCGCCTCTTCCTCGGCCTCAACGGGGCAATGTGGTTCGGGCTGTTTTCCCTCATATTCCTTGACACCTCCATCAATGTGGCGATGCAGCCGTTCAAGATGATGGTGGGCGATATGGTCGGCGAGGAGCAGAAGGCGCAGGCCTACTCCATTCAGTCGCTGCTCTGCAACGCCGGCAGCCTCGCGGGCTACCTCTTCCCGATATTCCTCACCTGGATCGGAATCGCCAACACCGCCCCCAAGGGCCAGATTCCGCCTTCAGTGATCTGGAGCTTCTACTGCGGCGCCGTGATCCTCATCGCCTGCGTGCTCTTCACCTTCCTGAAAGTCAAGGAAATGCCCCCAAAGGAGTATGCCGAATTCCACGGTATAGACCCGGAGCGGCAGCGCAGGGACGAGGCGGAGAAGCCGGGCCTTCTGAAGCTGCTCGTCCACGCTCCGAAGACCTTCTGGACCGTGGGACTCGTGCAGTTCTTCTGCTGGGCGGCGTTCATGTATATGTGGACCTATTCCAACGGCGCGGCCGCGGCAAGCTGCTGGGGCACGACCGACCCGGCATCGGAGGGCTACCAGGCCGCCGGCAACTGGGTGGGAGTGGTATTCGCCGTGCAGGCTGTGGGCTCCATCCTCTGGGCCATCGTCATCCCGAAATTCAAGTCGCTCAAGCGCGCATACGTGCTTAGCCTTCTCATAGGCGCGGCCGGGTTCATCTCGGTTGCGTTCATCCATAACCAGTATCTGCTGCTCGCCTCGTACTTCCTCATCGGAACCGCGTGGGCGGCGATGCTCGCACTGCCGTTTACCCTGCTCACCAACTCCCTCTCCGGAGAACACCTCGGCAGCTATCTCGGACTCTTCAACTGCACGATCTGCCTCCCGCAGATAGTGGCCGCCGCCCTCGGAGGGGTGGTCCTCAGGCTCGTCGGCGGGGTGCAGGCCAACATGCTTGCGGTCTCCGGGGTGCTTCTCATCTGCGGCGCAGTCGCAGTCTCTCTCGTCAAAGAACACAAACACAACAATAACTAACCATCAACAATCACAAATGAAAAGAATCCTTACTCTCCTCGCGGGTATCGCGCTCACAGCTGCGATGTCCGCAAGCGTATTCGCCCAGAGCGGATACGAGGTTAAGGGCGTGATTGCCGATCAGGCGGGTCCCGTCATCGGTGCCTCCGTTATGGAAGCGGGCACCACGACCGGTACTGTCACCGACCTGGACGGCAGTTTCATCCTCAAGGTATCTTCAGCCGACGCGACCGTCGAGGTCAGCTGCATCGGCTACACCACCGTCACCTACAAGGCTTCCCAGATGCCTAAGCGGATCATCCTCAAGGAGGACAGCGAGTTCCTCGACGAGGTTGTGGTCATCGGCTACGGCACCGTCAAGAAGAGCGATATGACGGGTTCCGTATCGGCTGTCAAGGCCGACCAGCTCAACAAGGGTGTAATTACCTCTCCTTCCGACCTGCTCCAGGGCAAGTCAGCGGGCGTGGTTGTCACCTCCGGCGACGGCGCCCCGGGCTCCAGCAGCACCATCCGTATCCGTGGCGGCTCTTCACTCAAGGCCAACAACAATCCTCTCGTGGTTGTGGACGGACTGCCTCTGTCAGAGACCAGCATCAGCGGCGTTTCCGACGCGCTCTCATCCATCAACCCTAACGATATCGAGAGCTTCACCGTCCTCAAGGACGCGTCCGCTACCGCAATCTACGGCTCCAGGGCCTCCAACGGTGTCATTATGATCACCACCAAGAAGGGCTCCAAGGGCAGCGAGGGAGTGCACGTGAGCGCAGACTTCACCGCATCAGTCAGCCAGAACGCCAAGTATGTGGACGTACTGACCGGCGACGAGCTCCGCGAACTCATGGCCAACTACATCGGCACTGACGGCGCGGCATACGCGGCGCTCGGCGACGCCAACACCGACTGGCAGAAGGAAATCTACCAGCTCGGCAACTCCATCGACGGCAATGTGGCCATCTCCGGCAAGGTAGGCAAGGGCGGCATCTTCTACATGCCGTACCGCGTATCCCTGGGCTACCATGACCAGAAGGGTACCCTCAAGACCTCCAGCCTCAGGAGGGAGACCATCTCCGTCAACCTCAACCCTAGCTTCTTCGAGGATCACCTCAATGTCAACCTCAACGGCAAGCTGATGAACATGGACACCCGCTTCGCCAACCAGGACGCCATCGGCGGCGCTGTCCGCATGGACCCTACCCAGAGCGTCTATGACGAGAACGGTCTCAACGGCTATTATTGGTGGAACTACGGCAAGGGCACCTACACCATCGACAACTGCAACACCATGGCACAGCTCAACCCTGTGGCCCTGCTCAACGACAAGGTCGATGTCTCCAACGCCAAGCGCTTCATCGGCAACGCACAGTTCGCATACAAGGTACACGGATTCGAGGACCTGAGCCTCAACCTCAACCTCGGTCTCGACTACTCCAAGTCAGACGGTACCGTGGATGTGGCTCCGGGCACTGAAATGTCATTCCACAACACCCAGGAGTCCGGCTCCGGCTACCACAGCCTCTACAACCAGACCAAGAATGACCAGACCCTCGAGTTCTACGCCCAGTACGACAAGACTCTCGGAAAGCACAGCTTCAATGTGATGGCCGGTTACTCATGGCAGCACTTCTACAATGAGACCTACAGCGAGAAGTACAAGGCAGACGGCACCCTTCCGACCGCAGCCGACTACTATCTGAGCTCACCTTACACCTTCAAGACCGAGTATTACCTCGTATCTTTCTTCGGCAGAGCCAACTACAGCTGGAACGAGAGGCTTCTCCTTACCGCTACCCTGCGTAACGACGGTACCTCCCGCTTCGCCAACAACAAGTGGGGTCTCTTCCCGTCAGTGGCAGTAAGCTACAACTTCGGCAAGGAAGACTTCGTCCGCAACAGCGACGCCCTCTCCGCCCTCAAGCTCAGACTCAGCTGGGGACAGACCGGACAGCAGGACCTCCAGTCAGGAGACTACCCTACGCTGGCCACCTACTTCACCAACACCAACCAGTCGATGTACCACTTCGGCAAGACCATGGTAGTGCCTATCACTCCTAACGGATACAACGCCGACCTGAAGTGGGAGACCACCACCACCTACAACGTGGGTATCGACTACGGCTTCCTCAACGACAGAATCAGCGGTAGCATCGACGCCTACAGGCGCGACACCAAGGACCTCCTCAACCGCACACCTGTAGCGGCCGGCGCCAACCTCTCCAACTACCTCAACGCCAACATCGGCGACCTCACCAACAAGGGCGTCGAGTTCGAGATCAGCGCCATCCCTGTACAGACCCGCGACTGGAACTGGACCGTCGGATTCAACGCATCCTACAACAAGACCCTCATCACCCGTCTGACCACCGACGACGAGCGTGAAGACTATTACGGAATCACAACCGGAGGCATCTCCGGCGGCACCGGCAACACCATCCAGGTACACCAGACCGGCAACGCTCCGTACTCATTCTTCGTTTATCAGCAGGTTTACGACACCGACGGCAATCCTATCGAGGGCCTCTACGTGGACCGCAACAACGACGGCAAGATCGACGACCACGACAAGTACTGCTGCCACAAGGCGACTCCGGACTGGACCTTCGGCTTCAACACCCAGGTTTCATACAAGGACTGGACTCTCGCCCTCAGCGCGCACTCAAATGTCGGCAACTATGTCTATAACAACATCTCCTCCAACGGAGACCTCCTTACGGACCTCTGGACCAACAGCTTCGTCAACAACCGCTACTCTACCGCCGAGAAGCACAACATCAGGACTTATGCCCAGTACTTCTCTGACCTCTACATCGAGGATGCTTCCTTCCTGAAGATCGACAACATCACCCTCAGCAAGGCATTCCACTTCGGAGGCAGCCTGCCTATGTCCCTCAATGTATTCGCTACTGTACAGAATGTGGCCTGCATCTCCGGCTACAACGGAATCGACCCTGAAATCTTCTCAGGCATCGACAACAATATGTACCCTAGACCTCGTACTTACATCCTCGGAGTCAAGTTCAACTTCTAATAAGTGCATACAGATATGAAAAAAATCAAATATATGGCTCTCGCGCTTGCGACAGCAATGATTATGGGTGCCGCTTCCTCCTGCGTCAAGGACCTCGACGTCACCCCGATCGACCCTAACACCACTCTCCCGGAGGATGTGCTTGACAGCCAGGACGCCTACACGCAGCTGCTTGCAAAGTGCTACCAGGGACTTGCCTGCTCCTCATCCAGCGGCCCTAGCGGCGACGCTGACATCGAGGGAGTTGACGGCGGTTACGGCCAGTATATCCGCGCCCTCTTCCACCTTGAGGAGCTCTCAACCGATGAGGCTGTCTGCTGCTGGAACGACGGCAACCTCTACGATATCCACAACATGAACTGGACTTCCTCCAACGAGTTCGTGGGAGCGATGTACTATCGTATATTCTACCAGATCAGCCTCTGCAACGAGTTCATCCGCCGCTCCAACGCGAGCAGCATCGAGGGCTACACCCTCAAGGGCGCCTACATCGCCGAGGCCCGTGCACTCAGGCTTCTGAGCTACTACCACGCCATCGACCTCTTCGGCAATGTGCCTTTCGCAACCGAGGAGCAGAGCGTAGGCTCCACCGGAGCTGAGCAGATCTCCCGCGCCGACCTCTTCGACTGGATGGTGGGCGAGTGCAAGTCTCTCATCGACGGAGGCGACCTCGCCGAGGCCGGCAAGAACGAGTACGGACGCTGCGACAAGGGTATGGTGATGATGATCCTCGCCAAGCTCTACCTCAACGCGGAAGTATGGAAGGGAGAAGCGATGTACGACAAGGCTGCCGAAATCTGCGAGCAGATCATCGCGAAGTATCCTCTCCACGAGAACTGGAGGGACCTCTTCCTCGCCGACAACCACCTCTGCACCGCCAACACCACCTACAACGGCGATGAAATCATCTTCGCAGTTGAGCAGGACGGTCTTCTGACCCAGTCATACGGCGCCACCAACTACATAATCTTCGCCTGCACCGGCGGCGATATGGACGTGGCTTCCGTGGGCATCTCCTCAGGCTGGGGCGGTCTCTCAATGACCGGAGCATTCACCAGCAAGTTCGACGCTGCTGACGCACGCGCGACATTCTACAAGAGCGACAAGTTTGCCCAGTATATCGACGAAATCCGCCGCGAAGACGACGGCTGGTCCAACGGCTGGAAGGCGATGAAGTTCCTCAATGTCAACCGTGACGGCAGCGCGGCTCAGGCCAACGGCTTCGTGGATACCGACTTCCCTGTATTCCGCAGCGCTGACGCATACCTGATGTATGCCGAGTGCGCAGCCCGCGGAGCGGCCGACAAGACCAAGGGACAGCAGTATCTCAACGATGTCCGCGCCCGCGCAGGCATGGGTGAGCTTGCTCTCACTCTGGGCAACATCATCGACGAGCGCGGCCGCGAGCTCTACTATGAGTGCGTACGCCGTCAGGACCTCATCCGCTTCGGCCTCTTCACCTCCGGCGACTACCTCTGGGAGTTCAAGGGCGGCGTGCAGGCAGGCCAGGCAGTGGACGACCACTTCAACCTCTACCCTATCACCTCCGGTGATCTCAACGCCAATGGTAATCTTCAGCAGAACCCTGGTTATTAATAGATTATGAAAAGATTTATATACTCAAGCCTTATAGTTCTGGCGGGGCTGCTTACCGCATCCTGCGCCAAAGAGGATATGCGCGTCGTATTCGATCCGAACGATTCGACCGCTCCTGAGCTCGGGACCATCACCGGCGCCACCCTCGCCAAAGACGGCGAGCCTCTGACTTTCGAGTTCAATCTCCCTACCTTCGACGTGCAGACGGTCAAGACCTACTCCCTCTACGCAGCCGCTACGGAAGCGTTCACGGAACCGACCAAGCTCGCCGCCACCATCACCGCTGACGACGAAGAGGGCACTGCCAGCGTCTCCGTCAAGCAGTCCGACCTCAACTCCCTGGTACTCAACCTGGGAGGAGCGCTGGAGCAGGAATTCACCGTTTACTTCAGGATCAGCGCCTGGATTGCCACCGACAAAGGCACCGCAATCGAGTCTTCACTGAAGGTTTCCAATATCGTTGCAGCCAACTTCGTCCCTTACGACCAGACCATCCTCGACAAGGATGTCTATACTCACATCTGGGTACAGGGCAACTACTGCGGCTGGGACTCCAAATTCGAAAAATGCCAGTACCTCTACAACTACAACAATGACGGCAAGACCTTCACCGGCGTGCTGGACTTAGGCGGCATGGCTGCTGACGGCATCAAGTTTACCGACGCCGCCAACTGGGACAACGGCAACTGGGGTTCCGAGGCACAGGCCGAAGAGGCCGAGGCCGGCAGCGTTCAGCTGATCAACGGCGGCGGCTCCAAGGACATCAAGTGCTACAGCAAGCGCTTCTACAAGTTTACCCTCGACAACAGCACCCTGAAGCTCACCAAGGAATGGGGCGCCGACAAGATCAGCATCACCGGCAGCTTCAACTCCTGGGGCACGGAGCCTGATATCGAGATGGCTTTCAACTCCGATTTTGTACGCTTCTGGGCGGATGCCGACTTCAGCGAAGCTGCTGAAATCAAATTCCGCGCAGACGACGACTGGGTTCTCAACTGGGGCGCAGACGCCAAGGCGGGCGGTGACAACATCTCCGTAGATGCCGGACAGTACCGTATCTACCTCGACCTCAACAAGGGTACCGTCGAGATCAATAAGGATATGTACGGCAAGGAAGAGCCTACCGCAGGCGGCGACGAACCCGAGCCGGAGAAACCGCAGGCATGGTCCCTCATCGGAACCATCGGCGGCAGCAACTGGGACGCAGATACCGACCTCACCAACATCGAGGGCGACATCTGGGTAGTGCGCAGCGTGACTCTGACCGCGAGCGACGAGTTCAAGATCCGCGCAGACCACGACTGGGCAATTTTAGTGGGCGGCCCTGAGGGCAACTCACAGAGCACCATCGACGCCTCCAACCCTTACGATGTCTATAAGCCGACCCTCGGAACAGCATTCGAGACAGGCGGCAAGAACATCCAGGTCGGCGCAGACGGCGTATATGACGTCACCTACGACTACGCGGCAGGCACCGTCCTCATCGAGGAGCACAAGGCCGTTTACTCCCTCATCGGACAGATTGGCGGCAACTCCTGGACCAAGGACTTCGTGATGACCCAGAACGGCGACGTATGGACCAGCGCAGTAGTCAACATCACAGGAGGCTTCAAGATCCGTTACGACTACAACTGGGACAACTGCTACGGCGCAGCCGAGGGCTTCACCCCGACTGTCGGCACCGCATTCGAAGCAGTGCAGCCGGGCTCCGACATCACCGTCCCTGAGGCAGGCGACTACAAGGTCAGCTTCGACACCGCAGCCAAGACCATCCTCATCGAGGCTGTAGCCTTCCCTGAGACCATGTATATGATCGGTGCCGACTTCGGCAACTGGGATTGGAGCAGCACCGGCATTGTGGACCTCGTCCCTGTGTACGGCGCAGAAGGCCAGTTCTGGACAGTGCGCTACATCAAGGCCGCCTCTCCGTTCAAGTTCTGCCCTGCAAAGGAGTGGAACAGCAAGGACTTCTGCTCTCAGACCAATAATGACGGCTTCACCGTGGACAACAACAACTGCGTTGTCGATAAGGACGGTCTCTACCTCATCCACATCGACCTCAAGAACGAGAAGCTCCATGTTGAGGAGGCCCGCATCTACGGCATCGGCGAATGCTTCGGCGGCTGGAACGAAGGTATGGAGGGCGCGCTCTTCACCAACAGCGGCCAGACCACCAGCATCACAATCCCTGCAGCAGCTGATCTCCGCATGTATGTGGCTTCTTCCATCGCCACCTCCGACTGGTGGACCCGCGAGTTCATCATCCTCGACGGCAAGATCGTATATCGCGGCAACGGCGGTGATCAGGAACGCGTCGCCTGCACCGCAGGACAGACCGTGACCCTCGACTTCAACGCCGGGACAGGTGAAATCAAGTAATTGACTCTCCATTTACAGATGCACCTGAGCCTGCGTGCCGGGTGCATCTGTTTTTTTATTATTCCCGTATGAAAAAATTTCCTTTCCTCAGTACCATTCTTGCACTTGCGCTCCTCGCGGGCTGCAATAAGAACTCCGCCACACCCGATCCGGGTCCGGCTCCCGAGCCGGAAGTCCCCGAGAGGACTGGCGAGAGCGGCATAACCTACCAGCTGCTCGTGTATTCATTCGCCGACAGCGACGGCGACGGCTGCGGGGACTTCAGGGGAATCGAATCCAAACTTGACTACCTAAAGCAGATGGGGGTCCAGGCACTCTGGCTCTCCCCTATCCACAAGGCTTCCTCCTACCACGGCTACGATGTGCTCGACTACTCGAGCGTCAACCCCGACTACGGCACGGAGGAGGATTTCAAGTCCCTTGTCAGCGCGGCACACGCCAAGGGCATCAAGATCTATCTTGACTATGTGCTGAACCATACTTCCAAGGACCATCCTTGGTTTCTCGATGCGAAAAAGAGCGCGGACAGCGAGTACCGCGACTATTATATATTCTCCGACGACCCGCGCGCCGACATAAAGGCGGGCAAGATTGCGATGATCGCCACCGAAGGCTCGGGCGGCTATGACTCCGGGCAGTGGTTCCCGGCGGTGAGCGGCGGCGACGGGGCACAGAAGCTAAAATTCACCCTCGCCCTCGACTCCGCGGGCAAGCCTTCCACCCTCACTGTGACTCAGACCGAGGAAGTGAGCAACAGCGGCACCAAGGCCGGCATCTGGCTCTACTACGGCGACGGGCAGATGGAAGAATTCCGCACCGCGGGCTCGGGGCAGTGCACCCTCTCTCTGGAGCTGCAGACCTCCTGGGGAGTGCTGGTGAGGACCAGCCAGAGCCAGTGGGACAGCTACAAATACGGCGCTCCTACCGGCAAGAACCAACTGGAATGGGGCTCCCCGCTGAAGCTCTCCAACTCCGACAGCCAGGACATCCTCCTGCCGGGGATGAACACCACTATGTACCACTCCCACATGTGGACCTCGTATTTCGCCGACCTCAACTACGGCGCGGCCTCCAGCTGCGAGACCTCTCCGGCGTTCAAGGCGGTCTGCGAGAGCGCTGACAAGTGGATAGGGATGGGCGTGGACGGATTCAGGCTCGACGCCATCAAGCACATCTACCACAACGCCAGCTCCGACGAGAACCCTACCTTCCTCAAGAAATTCTACGACCGCTGCAACGCGAGCTACAAGGCTGCGGGCGGCAGCGGCGACATCTATATGGTCGGCGAGCACTTCAGCGACGCGAGCGCCGTGGCACCTTACTACAAGGGTCTGCCTGCGTTCTTCGAATTCAGCTTCTGGTGGACTCTCAAGGAGGCCATCAACTCCGGCACCGGCAGCGGCTTCGTGGGCACCATACAGGGCTACACCCGGGAATACGCCAAGTACCGCTCCGACTACATCGAGGCCACCAAGCTCTCCAACCACGATGAAGACAGGGCCGGCAATGACCTCGGCAAAGACAAGGAAAGAATGAAACTCGCCGCGGCGGTACTGCTTACGGCGGGCGGCCAGCCTTATATCTATCAGGGCGAAGAGCTCGGCTACTGGGGCAGCAAGTCCGGCGGCGACGAATATGTCCGCACCCCGATAATGTGGAGCGCGGACGGGTCCAACCTCGCCTCCGGGAAGCTCGGCGGCAAGCTCGACAGAAGCATGCTGACCTCCGACATCTCCGTGGAGAGCCAGAGCGCCGACAGCGAGTCCGTGCTGAGCGTTTACCGCCAGTTCGGAGAGCTCCGCGACCGCTATGTATCGCTTGCAAAGGGCAGCTTCGACTACTGCTCCGAAGTCGCTTCCAACTCGGCCATATCTGCCTGGTACAGAAGCTATGACGGGCAGAAAGTACTGGTAGTGCACAACTTTGGCAGCGGCAAGGAGTCCGTCACGCTCTCAGCCGACAATCTCGACAATGCAATAGCCGTCAGGGGCTCCGTAGCCGTCAAGGGCAGCAAACTCACGCTCGGCCCGAGAGCTTCCGCGGTGTTCCTCCAATAAAACCATCTGCAAATGAAATGTTTACTACTTGGACTCATCCCGATTCTGGCGCTGCTTGCCTCCTGTACAGGGGAGGCCCCGAAACAGGAAAGCGCTGCCGCCCCCATCAGCGACGCGGTTGTATATGAACTCAATGTCCGCCAGCTGACCCCGGAAGGTACTTTCGCCGCGGCGCAGAAGCTGCTCCCTGTCATCAGGGAGGAAGGCGTGGACATCGTGTGGGTAATGCCGCCTTATCCTATCGGCATCGAGGGCCGCAAGGGCAGCCTCGGCTCCTACTACGCCATCCGCGACTACTGCGACATCAACCCTGAGTTCGGCACTCTCGAGGACTTCGACGCCTTCCTGGCGGAGGCGCACTCCCTGGGCTTCAAGGTGGTGCTGGACTGGGTCGCCAACCACACTTCTCCGGACCACCCGTGGGCAAGCGAGAAGCCTGCCGACTGGTATGTTCGCGACGCTGACGGCAAGACCATCGTGGAATACGACTGGACCGATATCGCGAAACTCAATTACAATAATGCTGATATGCGCGCCGAGATGGTGAAGTGCATGCGCTTCTGGCTCGACAGGGGCGTGGACGGCTTCCGCTGCGATGTGGCATACCAGGTGCCGGAGGACTTCTGGACCCCGACCATCGCAGCGCTGCGCTCCAGCTATGACCGCACCCTCTACTTCCTCGCTGAGGGCGAGGAGTCCTGGCTGCACAGGGCCGGATTCGACGCGACCTACGCCTGGAAGCTGCACCACCTGCTCAATGACATAGCCCAGGGCAAGGCCGGCAGCACCCAACTCCAGGAATACATAGACTGGAATGCCGCCGAATACCCCGCCGACGCAATGAGGCTCAGCTTTACCTCCAACCACGACGAGAATTCGTGGTCCGGCACCGAGTTCGAGAGGATGGGCGACGCCTGGCAGGCGATGGCGGTGCTCTGCTGGACTCTGCCTAACGCGCAGCCGCTCATCTATACAGGGCAGGATATAGGCTACGACCACCGTTTCGCCTTCTTCGAGAAGGACCCGATTCCGGCGTGGGAAAGCAATTCATTCACGGAATTCTACCGTTATCTCAATACCGTCAAGCACGCCCACCCGGCGCTCCGGGCAGGCGAGGGCAAGTTTGAGCTTGTCTCAAGCGAGAATAATACATTCACCTTTACCCGCAGCCTCGGGGACGACTCCGTCAAGGTGAGCGTGCAGCTCGAGGCACCGTGGGCGTGGAGCATCAGCTGCGCTTCCGACCGCATCGCGCACATCGAGCCGCCGTGCTGGTGGACGGGGATGAAAACCCCACTCCAGATAATGGTAAACGGGGAGGACATCAGCGCTTACACCGTCTCCATCGAGGGAGGCAATGGCGTGAAAGTCAGCGGGGTACACAAGGCAGAGAGCCCCAATTATCTTTTCGTCGATGTGAACATCCCGGAGAACGCCGCCCCGGGCAAATACTACCTCCGCTTCACGCGGGAGGGCGAGAGCTTCTGTGTGCCTTATGAAATCTCCGCACGCCGCGAAGGCTCCGCAGAAAGGAAGGGCTTCGACACTTCCGATGCCATCTACCTGATAATGCCGGACCGCTTCGTCAACGCAGACCGCAGCAACGACAACTCCCCCTGCACCACGGAGAAGGCTGACTACAAGGCGTTCTTCGGCCGCCACGGTGGCGACATCCGCGGCATTGAGGAGCAGCTCGACTACATAGCCGGGCTCGGAATGACCGCCATCTGGAACACCCCGCTGCTCGAGGACAACGAGCCGGAGTCTTCCTACCACGGCTACGCCTGCACCGATTATTATAAAATCGACCCGCGCTTCGGCAGCAACTGGACTTATCGCCAGATGGTACGCGCCGCGCACTCCAGGGGCCTCGGCATCGTGATGGACATCGTCACCAACCACTGCGGCGACCGCCACTGGTGGATGGCCGACCTGCCTTTCACTGACTGGGTGCACCAGTGGCCGGCCTAC
Organism: bacterium; assembly: GCA_963588685.1. Taxonomy (GTDB): domain Bacteria; phylum Bacteroidota; class Bacteroidia; order Bacteroidales; family UBA932; genus Cryptobacteroides. The sequence goes on along the minus strand of CAVAID010000007.1, from coordinate 22,436 downwards.
ACCCACTCCAACTGCGCGTTCTCCGCTCAGAACGACCCTTACTGCGCCGAAATCGACCGCAAGAATATGGTCGGAGGCTGGTTCGACACCTCGATGGTGGACATGAACCTCGACAACCCTTACCTGCTCCAGTACTTCAAGCAGTGGGCAATCTGGTGGACGGAATGGGCCGACCTCGACGGACTGAGGGTGGACACCTACCCGTACAACGAGAAAGTCCCTATGTCAGAGTGGTGCAAGGCAGTGATGAACGAATACCCGAACTACAACATAGTGGGAGAAGTGTGGTCCTCCAATGTGCCGCAAGTGGCTTACTGGCAGGACAATAACCCCAACAGGGACGGTTTCGACTCCAACCTGCCGTCGATTATGGACTTCTGCCTGATGGACGCCATCCGCGGGAGCATCAACTCCGACAGCGAGAGCTGGGACGAGGGCATCACCAAGGTCTATGACTCCGTGGCCAACGACTTCTATCTCAATGACCCTCAGAACCTTCTGATATTCCCGGGCAACCACGACACCGAGCGCATAGGCGATGCGGCCGGAGCGAATCCGGACAAGGTAAAGCTCGTGATGACCCTGATGGCGACACTGCGCGGCATCCCGCAGATATTCGCGGGCGACGAGCTGCTGCTCCTCTCCGACGACCTCTCGCAGGGTCACGGCGGGCTGAGGGCCATGTTCCCTCTGAACTGGGCGGCAGAGCCTGTCCGCAAGGACCTTCACGACTACTGCAGCACCCTGTTCCAGTGGAGGAAGGGGTCCGATGCAGTACAGCACGGCAAGACCCTGCACTTCATCAGCCGCGACAACACCTATGCCTACTTCCGCTATACGGAAAGCGAGGCCGTGTTTGTCTATCTCAACAACAACTCCACCCCTCGCTCCCTGCCGTGGGCGAGCTATGCCGAGATTACCGGCAGCCTCAGGGGCACGGGCCGCAATGTGGTTGACGGCTCAGCATTCAATCCGGAAGGGTACACAGTCCCTGCCAAGTCAAGCATAATAATAGAATTCAAATGAAAAGATATCCACTCCTTTTAGCTGCTGCGGCCCTCCTCGGCGCCTGCACCGCACAGCAGCCTGAGTTCAGCGAAAGCGCCGCTCTCCAGTCCCCGGACGGCAAGCTCCGCCTGGCATTCTCCATCGAAGGCGGAGTGCCGCAGTATTCCCTGCAGCGCGATGGCGCCGATGTGGTGCTCCCGAGCCGCCTGGGCTTCGAGCTGCGCGGCACCGTCAAGGCCGATAAGATTGATATAAAAGGAGATAAGATTACCAAGAGCGATGCTGCACCGTCTTACTCCCTCGCCGAAGGCTTCGAGCTCGTGGGCACGGAAACCGACAGCCTCGACGAAACCTGGGAGCCGGTCTGGGGCGAGGAGTCACAGATCCGCAACCACTACAACGAGCTGCTGGTGAAGCTCCGCCAGAGCGAAAGCGGCCGTCTGATGAACGTGCGCTTCCGCCTCTTCGATGACGGCCTGGGATTCAGGTATGAGTTCCCGGACGAGCAGCCGCTGGTGTATTTCGTTATCAAGGAAGAACTTACGGAGTTCGCAATGGCTGGCGACCACTACAGCTGGTGGATTCCTGGCGACTACGACACCCAGGAATACCAGTACGGCGAGTGCCGGCTCTCCGAGATAAGTTCGCACTTCAGGGAGCAGGTCTGCGGCAACAGTTCCCAGACCTTCTTCAGCACCTCGGGAGTGCAGACCTCCTTCCAGATGAAGACCGACGAGGGCCTGTATATCAATATCCACGAGGCCGCGCTCGTCAACTATCCTTGCATGAGCCTGCTCGTGGACGGAAAGACGCACAGGCTGCGCGCCTGGCTGACCCCGGACGCACAGGGCTGGAAAGGCTATATGCAGACCCCTTGCAAGACCCCGTGGAGGACGGTGCAGGTGGCCACCTCGGCCGAGGCGCAGCTCGCGAGCCGTCTGGTACTCAACCTCAACGACCCTTGCACCCTCGAGGACGTGAGCTGGATACACCCGGTGAAATATATGGGAGTATGGTGGGAGATGATAGCCGGCAAGGGCAGCTGGGCCTACACCGACGTGCCTTCCGTCAAGCTCGACAGCTTCGACTACACCAAGGCCACGCCTAACGGCCGCCACAGCGCTAATAATGCTCGCGTGCGCACCTACATCGACTTCGCCGCCGACAACGGCTTCGACGCGGTGCTCGTGGAGGGCTGGAACATAGGCTGGGAGGACTGGGCTAACTGCAGCAAGGACTATGTCTTCGACTTCGTGACCCCTTACCCTGACTTCGACATCGACGCGCTCAACAGCTATGCCCACTCCAGGGGCATCAGGCTGATAATGCACCACGAGACCTCATCGTCCGTGCGCAACTACGAGCGGCACATGGAGGCGGCCTACAGCCTGATGAACAAATACGGCTACGATGCCGTGAAGTCCGGCTATGTAGGCGACATAATCCCGCGCGGCGAATACCACTACGGGCAGTGGATGGTCAACCACTACCTCTACGCCGTGACCGAGGCAGCGAAGCATCATATAATGGTCAACGCCCACGAGGCCGTGCGCCCTACCGGACTCTGCCGCACCTACCCTAACCTCATCGGCAACGAGTCTGCGCGAGGCACTGAGTATCAGGCATTCGGCGGCACCGAACCTAAGCATGTGACCATACTTCCGTTCACCCGTCTCAACGGCGGTCCTATGGACTTCACTCCGGGCATATTCGAGCAGAATCTCAAGGAGTGGTGCGGCAACGATTCGCATGTCAACGCGACCATCGCCAACCAGCTGGGCCTCTACCTCACCATGTATTCCCCTCTGCAGATGGCTGCGGACACGCCTGAGCACTACGCGCGCTTTATGGACGCGTTCCAGTTCATCAAGGATGTGGCTGTGGACTGGAGTGAGAGCAGATATCTCTACGCAGAGCCTGGCGACTATATCATCGTTGCCCGCAAGGCCAAGAAGGACGGACAGTGGTTCTGCGGCGGCGTGACCGACGAGCAGGCGCGCGAGTTCGACATCACCCTGGACTTCCTCGGAGAAGGGAACTATGAGGCGGTAATCTACGCCGACGCCCCTGACGCGCACTATCTGACCAATCCTCAGGCATATACCATAAGCCGCCAGAAGGTCAGCGCCACCGACAGCCTCCACCTCAGGATGGCTCCGGGCGGCGGATTCGGCATTGAGTTCAAAAAATTGTAATTTTGCAGCCGTTTATGGAAGTAAGATTCGCAATAAAATACTGGACCGAGTGGGGCGACAGCCTCTGCCTCATCCTCGGCGGCAGGAAATACCCGATGGAGTGGGGTGACGGCGCGATGTGGCACGTCACGGTCAGGAACTGCAGCGCAGCGGCGCTCAAGGATTATACCTATGTGGTGATGCGCGGCGGGCTGATCTGGCGCACCGAGTGGACGCACCACAGTTCCAAGGTTACCAAAATAATTGAGGACCAATGGATTGACTGCCCAATCGAGGGCTGTCCTTTCCCGCGCGAGCACCAGGCGGCCATGTTCGACCGTCCGGGATTCAGGGGCGCCGGCACAGCCGTGCCGGTGTTCTCCCTGAGAAGCAGGGATGACTTCGGAGTCGGAGAATTCCGCGACCTGCACGCCTTGATTGACTGGGCGGCGGCCACCGGGCAGTGCATACTTCAGCTCCTGCCGGTCAACGACACGACCCGCAAGGGCGACTGGAAGGATTCATACCCGTACAGCCCTGTATCGTCATTTGCCCTGCACCCGATGTACATGCACCTGCAGAGCCTCGGAATCAGGGAAAACGCCGAATTCAAGAAGCAGCAGGGCATCCTCAACTCCCTGCCGGAAATCGACTGGCCGAGAGTGTACAAGGCAAAGATGAAATATATCCGCCAGGCTTTCGAGCAGCGCGGAGAGAAGGATATGCAGACCCCGGGCTACAAGACTTTCGTCAAGGAGAACGAGGGCTGGCTCGACGAATACGCCAAGTTCTGCGCGATGCGCGACTCGCTGGAGGCCGACTACTACCGCTGGATGCAGTGGCATCTGGACAAGCAGTTCTACGCCGAGGCGAAGTACGCCCGCAGCAAGGGGGTTTCGCTCAAGGGCGACCTGCCTATCGGAGTGAGCGCCGACAGCGCGGAGGCCTACTGGCATCCGGAGCTCTTCAACCTCGACTCCACCGCCGGCGCACCGCCCGACTACTTCAGCAGGGACGGCCAGAACTGGGGTTTCCCGACCTACAACTGGGACGCGATGGCACAGGACGACTATGCGTGGTGGAAGTCCCGCCTGCGCAAGATGTCCAGGTACTTCGACGCCTTCAGAATCGACCATATCCTCGGATTCTTCCGCATCTGGGAGATTCCGGCGGACAAGTGGAGCGGCCTCGACGGTCACTTCAACCCAGCCCTGCCGTACTCCGACGAGGAGATACAGCAGATGGGCCTGCCTCTGGAGGGGCTCTTCCACGAAGACCCTCGCCACCCGGGCATGTACCAGCCGCTCATAACTCCTGATTCTCAGAATCTTCCGCAGTGGCAGCAGGAGAAGTTCGGCGCTCTCTACAATGACTTCTTCTACCACCGTCACGAGGAGTTCTGGCGCCGCAACGCGGAGAAGAAGCTCCCGGAGCTGCTCAGCGCCACGGGTATGCTCGCCTGCGGCGAGGACCTCGGGATGGTACCGGGCTGCGTGCCGGGAGTGATGGACCACGAGAAGATACTCTCGCTCAAGATGCGCGGCATGCAGAACGAGGGCGAGTGGGGTGCGCTGAGCGTCTGCGCGACCTCCAGCCACGATATGGAGACCCTGCGCATGCAGTGCGACCACGACCCTGAGCCGTGGGAGGTACGCAATATGCTCTGGGAGTTCCTCGCTTCGCCTTCGATGCTGGCGATATTCCCGCTTCAGGACTGGATTGCACTCGACTCTTCGCTCCGCCGTCCGGAGAGAAACGAAGAGAGGATCAACCAGCCGGCTGACCCTCATCATCATTGGCGTTTCCGCCTGCACATCAACCTCGACCGTCTAGCCGAGGCGTCCTCGCTCAACGCCGCCATCTGCGGCCTGCTCAAGGACAGCGGGCGCTATAACGCTATTTAGCGATATTCTCGCGCATATCGGTATCTGCCTGGATGTTCTTCATCCGGTAATAGTCCATGATTCCGAGATTGCCCTTGCGGAAGGCTTCGGCCATCGCGAGCGGCACTTCGGCCTCGGCCTCGATGACCTTGGCCCTGGCTTCCTGCGCCTTGGCCTTCATCTCCTGCTCAAGGGCCACCGCCATTGCCCTGCGCTCCTCGGCGCGGGCCTGCGCGATGTTCTTGTCGGCGTCAGCCTGGTCCATCTGGAGCACTGCGCCGATGTTCTTGCCCACGTCGATGTCGGCTATGTCGATGGAAAGGATTTCGTAGGCCGTGCCTGCGTCCAGTCCCTTGTTGAGCACGAGCTTGGAGATGCTGTCAGGGTTCTCAAGCACCGATTTGTGCGACTCTGACGAGCCGATGCTGCTGACGATGCCCTCGCCTACCCTCGCGAGGATGGTCTCCTCTCCGGCGCCGCCGACGAGCTGCTTGATGTTGGCACGCACGGTGACGCGGGCCTTGGCTATAAGCTGGATGCCGTCCTTGGCCACTGCGGTCACAGGCGGGGTGTTGATGACCTTGGGATTGACGGACATCTGCACCGCTTCGAGCACGTCGCGTCCGGCAAGGTCGATGGCGGATGCCATCTTGAAGTCCAGCATTATATTGGCCTTGTTGGCGGAGATGAGGGCCATCACCACCTTGGTCACATTGCCCTTGGCGAGGTAGTGGGCTTCAAGTTCATTGGCCTTGAGGGTCAGTCCGGCCTTGGTGCCGGTGATCATCGCCATCACGATGGTGTGCGGGTTTACTCCCCTCCAGCGCATCAGGACGAGCTGAAGCAGAGACACATACACTCCGGAGAGCACGGCCTGGAACCACAGTGCCACCGGGAAGAACCAGAGCACGATGATGAGCGCTACGATGATTATCGCAGCAAGAAGGATAGGATTCATTTTATTCTTGAGTTATTGGTTTGACTATCACTTGGTTGTCCTCGATGGAGACGATTTCCAGCGGGGTGCCGGCGTCGATGAGGGAGTTGTCGTGCGACTTGACTTCGCAGCTGACTTCCCCGAAGCGTCCGGTCCCCATCGGGGCGAGTCGGGTCTGGGCTATGCCTTTCTGCCCTGCAGTGAGGCTGAGGCACTCGTCATTGACCCGCGAATCGACCTCGGTCTTGAGCTCGAAGCGCCGCCAGGTGCGCGAGCGGAGCGCCAGCACCACGCTGACGACGAGCATCACGAGCACCGCGACCAGCACCAGCCAGCCCACGGTGTCACCTATGTAAACGAAACTGTACCAGCACGCTGCGCCCAGCGACACGAGGCTGAGAATGCCTCCGATGCCGACTCCCGGCACGAGCAGCAGCTCCACAAGCATGAAGAGTATGCCCGCGATGATCAGAGAAACTGTAATCCACCACATACAGATTGAGTTTTGGTTGTTTTGCAAATATACGAAAAGACTGCACAAAGTCCAGCCGTTTCAAGAACTTGTTTTATTAAAATAATTTCGGTCCGATACCCGATAACTTAAAATAAAAATACTAACTTTGCGGACTATTTGGGATAATTATTTTAAAAACCTATATTTTTATGCAAAGCAAAGGTGCTATCAGATTTGTGGCTATCTGCCTCATTCTCGCCTGCCTTTGGCAGCTGTCCTTCACTCTCGTGACAAGCATTTGCACGAAGAAGGCCGACGCTGCAGCGGAGAAGGCTGTCGAGAACGTGATGAAGACCGCCGCATACGCCGAAATTCCGGACGGAGACAAGGCATACTACCTCGACTCCATCAGGAAGATTGAGTCACGCCGCTATACGGACTCCATCTCAACAGAGAAAATCTATTTCGGCTACACTTTCAAGAGTGTACAGAATCAGGAAATCAACCTCGGACTTGACCTCAAGGGAGGTATGAACGTCATGCTGCAGGTGCAGCTCGAAGACCTCGTCAAGGCTCTCGCGGACAACAACGCCACGCCTGAGTTCCAGAAGGCCGTCACCCTCGCCAAGGAGCGCAGCGTCAACTCCCAGTCCGACTTCATCACCCTCTTCGCAGACGCGTGGAAGGAAGTCGGAGGCGGCAAGAGGCTTTCGCACATTTTCGGTACCGCCGATATGGGAAGCAGGATTACCGGTAGCTCGTCTGACGATCAGGTAATCAGCGTTATCCGTGAGGAGGCCGAGAGCGCAATTGCCAACTCCTTCAATGTGCTCCGCAACCGTATCGACCGCTTCGGCGTCACCCAGCCTTCCATCCAGAAGCTCGGCAACACCGGACGCATCCTCGTCGAGCTCCCGGGTGTAAAGGAGCCTGAGCGTGTGCGCAAGCTGCTCCAGGGCACCGCATCCCTCGAATTCTGGACAACATACGCAAGCCAGGAGATTACTCCGTACCTTGAGGAAGCCAACTCCCTTCTCGCCCAGCTGCTCGCTAACGAAGGAGCAGAGCAGGTTGCAGCCGAGGAAAGCGCCGAGGCCGACGACCTCGTGGCACAGGAGATCAAGGCCCAGGGCGGCGAGGCTGACGAAGCCGACATGGCTGCCTACAGGAAGGCCAACCCGCTCTTCGCAGTGCTCTCCCCTAGCCAGTTCCGCGACAACGCCTGCATCGGTCTTGCTGCCGCAGCGGATACCGCTCTCGTCAACAAGTACCTCCATATGCCTGAGGTAGAGGCTCTCTTCCCTGTCGAATTCCGCCCGATGTGGTCAGTGAAGCCGACTTCATACATCCAGAACAGCAATGTCTATGAGCTCGTAGCCATCAAGGCCTCATCCCGTGACGGCAAGGCTCCGCTCGACGGAGGTGTCGTTACCAACGCCCGCGTGGACTACAACGACCGCCGCGGCGGCGAGCCTGGTGTATCCATGACGATGAACGCCGTTGGCGCCAATACCTGGGCCCGTCTGACCAAGGAGAACATCGGCCGCCAGGTTGCCATCGTACTCGATGGTACCGTATATTCTTACCCTACCGTTCAGACCGAGATCACCGGAGGCCAGTCCTCCATCACCGGAAACTTCTCCATCGAGGAGGCTACCGACCTTGCCAACGTGCTCAACTCCGGTAAGCTTCCTGCACCTGCCACCATCGTTCAGGAGCAGGTTGTAGGTCCTTCCCTCGGTGCCGAGTCCATCCACGCAGGTTTCGTATCGTTCGTCATAGCGTTCTGCCTCGTCCTCATCTACATGATCTTCTTCTACAAGGGAGCGGGTCTTGCAGCCGACGTCGCACTTCTCACCAATGTCGTACTCCTCTTCGGTACCCTCTCAGCCTTCGGAGCTGTGCTCACGCTGCCTGGTATCGCAGGTCTCGTCCTGACTATGGGTATGGCGGTGGATGCCAACGTTATTATCTATGAGCGCATCAAGGAGGAGCTCAAGGCCGGCAAGGGTCTGGGCAAGGCCATCCAGGACGGTTACAGCAACGCCTACTCCGCCATCATCGACGGTCAGGTAACCACCCTCCTCACCGGTATCGTGCTCTTCTTCTTCGGTTCAGGTCCTATCAAGGGCTTCGCCACCACGCTCATCATCGGTATCATCACCTCAGTTCTCACCTCTATCTTCATCACCCGTCTCATCTTCGACGACCGTGTCAACAGGGGCAAGAGCATCTCATTCGAGAACAAGCTCACCAAGAACTTCCTCAAGAATACCCACATCAACTTCCTCTCAGGAAAGAAGTGGTCCTATACAATCTCCGGCACAATCATCGTGCTCGCCATCATCTCCATGTGCTTCAAGGGCTTTACCTACGGTGTTGACTTCACCGGCGGCCGTACTTATGTGGTACGCTTCGACAAGCCTGTGACTGCGGAGGAGGTTCGCCAGGCCACCAACAAGGTATTCGAGGCTGCAGCTGCCGCTGACCCTAACGTCGCCGCTTCTTCAGTCGAGGTCAAGCAGTTCGGTGGAGACAGCCAGATGAAGATCACCACCGCCTACAAGTTCGAGGACGAGTCATCAGCAGTGGATACCGAGATCGAGGGCATGCTCTACGAGTCTCTCAGGGGACTCTACGCCGAGGACCTTACCCTCGATGAGTTCACCTCTACTCTCGAGAACCCTAACGGTATCATTTCTTCCGACAAGGTCGGCGCTTCCATCGCCAACGACATCAAGCGCAACGCATTGATTTCCATCGTTCTCGCCCTGCTCGTAATCTTCGCCTACATCGCGGTTCGATTCAAGGGCTGGACCTGGGGTCTGGGCGGTGTGGTTTCACTCGCCCACACGTCCATCATCATCATCGGATTCTTCTCGTTCTTCAGCGGAATACTTCCGTTCAACCTCGATGTTGACCAGACCTTCATCGCGGCCATCCTGACCATCATCGGTTACGCCATCAACGATACCGTGGTTATCTTCGACCGTATCCGCGAGAACCTCGGCCTGCATCCGAACGATGACTTCCGTGAGGTTACCAACAAGTCCCTCAACGCGACCCTCACCCGTACCGTCAACACCTCAGTATCAACCCTCCTCCCTATGCTTGCAATCGCAATCTTCGGCGGTGAGTCCATCAGGGGTCTTTCAGTAGCCCTCTGCCTCGGTGTCTGCATCGGTACTTACGCTTCCATCATGATCGCTAGCCCTATCATGTACGACTGCACGATGAGGTCACGCAAGAAGGCCGCCGAGAAGGCCGCTGCCAAGAGGAAGTAATTTTTTCTGAATATCAAAACGTCCGACCCGTCAAAAGGCCGGACGTTTTTTTTATATTTGCACTCCTATGTCTTTTGTACACCTTCACGTCCACACGCAGTACTCCATCCTTGACGGGATGAGCGATATCGAGAAACTGTTCCGCCGCGCAGAAGAGCTCGGCATGCCTGGCCTTGCCATCACCGACCACGGCAACATGTACGGTGTCAAGGACTTCAAGGACGTGTCGGCGAAGCACCCCGGAGTGAAGCCCATCATAGGCTGCGAAATCTATGTCACGCAGCACTATGACCACACTCTCAAGGACAACGAGCACAAGAAATACTACCACCTCATCCTGCTTGCCAAGAACTACGACGGCTACCGCAACCTGATGAAGATAGTCTCCACCGGACACATCGAGGGCATGTACTACAAGCCGCGCGTGAGCCACGAAGTGGTGGAGAAGTACCATGAGGGGCTCATCTGCTGCTCGGCATGTATGGCGGGCGAAGTCCCGCGCGGCATCCTCGCAGGCGACTCGGAGGGGGTTGACAAGGCGATAGAATGGCACAAGAGGGTGTTCGGCGAGGACTACTACCTCGAAGTGATGCTACACCGCACGGAGGTGCCGGGACTCTCTACGGAGCTTTACGAGAAGCAGAAGGAATACTGCGCCGAGATTTTCCGCCTCGCGGAGAAGCACGGCGTCAAGGTCGTGGCCACCAACGACGTGCACTTCGTGCGCAAGGAGGACGGTCCGGCCCACGACAGGCTCATCTGCCTCACCACCAACTCGATGGTCGATGACCCCAAGAGGCTCCGCTACACCCAGCAGGAGTATCTCAAGAGCGAGGAGGAGATGGCGGCCCTCTTCCCTGACCATCCGGAAGCCCTCGCAAACACGCTGGAGGTGCTGGACAAGGTGGAGAGCTACGCTATCGACAGGGGCCATGTGCTCCCAAAGTTCCAGATAGACCAGTCCTTCCTCGACAATATAGACTTCTACCTCGACAAGTACTCGGACATCATCGAAAACGGGCGCTACGAGGTCACGAAGGACCACGACGGGAACATTATAAGCAAGACCGACAGAGGCGACGAATTCCGCCGTTCTGTGGCCTTTCTGTGCCATCTTACCTACGAGGGCGCGCGCGAGCGCTACGGCGAGACGCTTAACGAAGTGCAGAGCGAGCGCATCCACTTCGAGCTGATGACCATCTCCTATATGGGATTCCCGGACTACTTCCTCATCGTCCAGGACTTCATCAACTGGGGCCGCCGCAACGGCGTGTCAGTCGGACCGGGAAGAGGCTCAGCCGCAGGCTCGTGCGTCGCGTACTGCCTGCACATCACCAACCTCGACCCTATCCGCTACGACCTCCTCTTCGAGCGCTTCCTCAACCCGGAGCGAATCTCGATGCCTGATATCGACGTGGACTTCGATGACGAGGGCCGCTACCGCGTGATCCAGTATGTGCAGGAGCACTACGGCGCCGACCACATCTCGCATGTGATCACTTTCGGCACGATGGCGGCGAAACTCGCCGTCAAGGATGTGGCGCGCATCTCAAACATGTCCATCCCGGAGTCCAACCGCCTCACCAAGATGATTCCGGACAAGCCGATAGTGGTCAAGGAGAACGGCGAGGACAAGGAATACAAGCCGACGCTCGCCAACAGCGTGAAGTATGTCAAGGAGCTGAAGAACGAATACGAGAACGGCGAGCCGCTGGTCAGGGAAGTGCTCAACTACGCCCTCCAGCTCGAGGGCTGCATACGCCAGACCGGCATCCACGCCTGCGCGATGATCATCGGCCGCGGCAACCTCACGGACTACATCCCGATAACGATGGGCGAGGACAAGGCCACTGGCCAGCAGGTCTGGGTGAGCCAGTACGAGGGCACCAAAATCGAGGATGTCGGCATGCTCAAGATGGACTTCCTCGGCCTCAAGACACTCTCCATCATCGACCGCTGCCTAGCGCTCATCAAGAAGAGATTCGGGACGGAAATCGACATAGAGAAAATCCCTATAGACGACCCTGCCGTGTTTGACCTCTACTCCAGGGGCGACACCAAGAGCATATTCCAGTTTGAATCCGGGGGAATGAAGGAGTGGCTCATCAAGCTGCATCCGGAGCGCTTCGAGGACCTCATCGCGATGAACGCGCTCTACCGCCCGGGCCCTATGGACTACATCCCGAACTTCGTGGCCGGCAAGAACGACCCGAGCAAGATTACCTATGACCTCCCGGAGATGGAGGAATACCTCAAGGAGACCTATGGCGTCACGGTCTATCAGGAGCAGGTGATGCTCCTCTCGCAGAAGCTGGCCGGGTTCTCCAAGGGCAAGGCCGACAAGCTCCGCAAGGCGATGGGCAAGAAGAAGAAGGATGTGCTGGACTCCCTCAAGGCATCCTTCATGGACGGCGCCACCAAGAACGGCCATCCCAAGGAAGTGCTCGAGAAGATATGGAAGGACTGGGAGGCGTTCGCCAAATACGCGTTCAACAAGTCCCACGCGACCTGCTATGCCTGGGTAAGCTACCAGACAGCCTGGCTCAAAGCCCATTATCCGTCTGAATTCCAGGCTTCCAACCTCACCCAGAACTCCGCCAACATGGAGGAGATGAAGGACATAATGGCCGACTGCCGCAAGGGCGGCATCAAGGTGCTGAGCCCCGACATCAACGAGTCCGAGGCGCAGTTCTCCGTCAACCATCAGGGCGACGTGCGCTTCGGCCTGAGCGGGCTCAAAGGATTCGGGGACAATATGGTCGTGAGCATCCTCAAGGACAGGGAGGCAAACGGGCTATTCAAAGATATCTATGATTTCGTAGAGAGAATGTCCGCCACCATCAACCGGCGCGGACTCGAAACTCTCGTATATTCAGGAGCTTTTGACTCCTTCGGACTCAAGAGGACCCAGTATTTCCTGCCGTGCAGGAACGGCGAGCTCTTCATCGACGAGCTGGTCCGCTACGCCAACCTCTACCGCAACGATGAGATGGACAGCGCCTCGTCGCTCTTCGGCGATGTGGAGGAGATGAAGCCGGTGAGACCGGAAACCCCTACATTCTCCGGGGAGGAGGATACCCTCGCCCTGCTCCAGAAGGAGAAGGAATTCGTGGGAATGTATCTCTCGGCGCATCCGCTGGACCGCTACCGCTTCGAAATCGAGAATTTTACAAGCTGCCCGCTTACCGGAATCGACGCCCTCGTGGAGGAGCAGGAAGCCAAGGGAAAGTCCTGCAAGGCCTGCGTGGCCGGCATCGTGACGGATGTCAAGACCATCACCACCAAGAGCGGCTCGCCTGGAGCGAAGGTAATAATGGAGGACTTCGACGGCAACCACGAGTTCGCCCTCTTCGGCAAGGAGTATCAGGAATTCCTGCCGTTTATGCAGCCTCACGCGCAGATATTCATCGAAGGGGAGGTTACAGAGCGCTATTTCATCAAGAAAGAGGAGAGAGCTGCCGGGAAGACTTCGCCTTATACATTCAAATTCAAGAAGATATCCCTGCTCGGCAATGTCGGTAACGATATGATTTCCGAGCTCGTGCTGCACATCGATTCCTCACAGCTCAATCAGGAATTCCGCAAGAGTCTTGTCCGCCTGCTGAAGGATGCCAAGGGCAGCATTCCGCTTACCATCAACCTCAGCGACGCCGCGAGCGGCTACAAGATAGATTTCCGCTCCAAGAAGTTCTCGGTCGATATCACCCAGGAGCTGATAGACCAGCTGGGCAGACTGCGTATCAGCTACAACTTCTCCAGAAGATAGCGGCGGTAGCTGTCCCCTATCGGGATCGTCTTGCCGTTGTCCATCTCCACCACGCCTCCGCCGACTTCGCGGATATGGGCGAGATTGACCATATATGATCGGTGCACGCGGACGAAACGGTTTTCCGGAAGCTTCTCGAGCAGTTTCGCCATGCTGAGCAGCACCAGTTTCGGAGCGGTCTCGCCCGCCACATAGATCTTGAGATACTCGCTCATGCTCTCCGTATAGAGGATGTCGGAGACATTAACCTTGATTATCTTGTAATCGGCCTTGAGAAATATGTAGTCTTCCTGGAGGTTGTCGCTCTGTCCCCGGTATGCCTCAAGCAAATCGAAACGCTCCTTCAGCTTCTCGGCAGAGGCAACGAACTCTTTGAGACTGAACGGCTTGAGGAGGTAATCCACTGCATCCACCCGGAACCCGTCCACTGCATACTCCGAATATGCTGTGGTAAACACCGTCAGCGGTCGATGCCTCAGCAGGCGCACGAAGTCCAGTCCGGAGAGGTCCGGCATATTGATGTCCAGAAACATCGCATCCACTTCCCTGCTGTCCAGCAGCCGGCTTGCCTCAAGTGCGCTGCCGCAAGCTCCGACAAGTTCCAGAAAAGGGACTTTGGATATGTATATTTCGAGTTGTCTCAGAGCCAGAGGCTCGTCGTCCACGGCAATTACCCTAATCATCGCTTTCCTCCGTCTTTTCGGCCCGCGCCGGCAGCACGAGCAGCAGTTCATAAGCATCTTCCCGCTCTTCTATGTGGAGGATGTAATCGTCTCCGTACAGGAGTTCCAGGCGCTTGCGGATATTGTCCAGACCGATACCGTTCTCCTCCTCGGGTCGGTTCTCCCTTCCGGAAGGACGGCTGTTGGCGCATCGGAATATCAGTTTACCATTTTCTATTGCGGCGCTGATGTGGATGAAACCTCCGTTCACGGCGCTGATGCCGTGCTTAAAGGCGTTCTCGACTATCGTCGCCATTATCAGCGGCGGCACCTCCGCATCCGCTCCGTTCTCCGGGAAATCAAAGCTGATATCGACATTATCCTTATATCTGAGCCGCATCAGGGCGAGATAGTGCGTGAGGAACTCTTCCTCCCGGGCCAGAGGCGAAGTGGGGCTGTTGTTGTCGTAGAGCACGTGCCGCATCAGGCGGGATAGCTCCACGATACTGTCCTTAGCCTTTTCGGGATCTATATCCACGAGAGCGTGGATATTGTTGAGCGTGTTCATAAAGAAGTGCGGATTGATCTGATATCTCAGATAATCAAGCCTGTAGCGCAGATTCTCCTTTTCCAGAACCTCTGCCCTCCGCTCTTCCCGGAGCGAGTTGAGGTAGAACTTCGCGCCAAGGTTGACACCCAACATCAGTAAGGCTACGACTATCTTGAGGTATCCGGGTCGCATCGGCTTGCCGCCCGGGACTTCGCCCGAATGACGGAGAGGTTTCTCATTCAGGGGAGGAGGAGGCGCCTGTCGGAACTGCTCTCTGGGCTGTGGCTCCAGAGGGTGCTTCCCGTCACTGGAAACCCCTTCAACCATTATGATATAGGCGGAGAAAAGCCCTAACGCCAGAAGTACGAGGAGCGAGTAGGCCAGCGGACTTTTCTTATCCGTCAGCAGCGGGGCAATCAGGTAGTTGTGCACGAGGAACAGTACAAGAAAAGGAACAGTCGGAAGCCATATCTGCCAGATGTCCTTAAACTCAAACTTCAGCGACGGTTCGTAGAGCAGCTGAAGCAGGGCCACCACCGCCTCGATGAGGAAGACCCCCACCCATATCAGCGGCACTATCAGGCGTTCAAAGCCGGTATTCTTCCTGTTGCTTGCTGTCATATCGCTTTTTCTGCAAAATTACTACTTTATGACCAAGCAGCAGCTCCCTTTCGTTGACAAAATCGGCCCGTTCGCTGAAAAACAGTGCAGAATTTTCCCTTTTATGGCGAATTTCGCAGGCGAAAAATACTATGCTATGAAAGGAAAATTGATTTTGCTATTGGCCATAGTGCCGCTGCTCGGAGGCTGCCTATATGGAAATATAGACGTGGACGACAGTCCTGCGGCAGACTCCGGTTCCGGGACAGCCGGCGTCGAGGACGAAGGGGATGACATCGAGAATACCTCCGCAGACCGTGTCATACGCGTCGTATTCTCCGACACTTCCGGAGCCTCCGTCAGCGGGGACGAACTGGGCATCATCTCTGTCAACGGCAACGATGTGACCGCAGTCAATGAAAGCGGGGAAGTCATCAGATATGAGCTCTCAGGCAGCACGTCCGACGGCTATTTCAAACTCTACAGCGAAACGGAGCAGATTGTCTCTCTGGGAGGAGTCAGCATCACAAATCCCGCGGGAGCCGCCATCAACAATCAGAGCCACAAACGGACGTTCGTGGTCCTGACTGGCAGCAACACCCTCAAGGACGGAGCGACCATCTCGGAGGGAAACTACCCCGACGAGAACGGAAACGAGGATATGAAAGCGGCATTTTTCAGTGAGGGACAGCTCATTTTCAGCGGGGACGGCTCCCTTACGGTCACCGCCACAGGCAAGTCCGGAATCACCAGCGACGACTATCTCCGCTTCACTGACGGCCCTTCTTTGAGTGTCAGCTCCTCCGCCGGACACGGTCTCCGCGCCAAGGACGCCATAATCATAAGCGGCGGGACTATCGGAGTTTCCGTATCAGGGACAGGCAAGAAGGGTATCTCGACTGACGGATACGCCTATTTCGGCGGAGGAGATGTCACCGTCCGCACGAGCGGAGATGCCGGAACTGTGGACGGAGAACTCAGCGGAGTGGCCGGAGTCCGTGCCGACAATCTCTTCACGATTGCCGGAGGCACACTCGAGATCATCTCCTCAGGCAAGGGGGCCAAAGGCATAAGCTGCGATGGGGAAGGCCACTTCGAAGGCGGGAGCGTCAGCATCGTCACGAGCGGAGCCAACTATGGCAGTTCCTCCTCCGGCGGCGGTTTCGGATGGCCGGGACAGGACAGTTCCTCCTCGTCATCCAAGTCCTCCAAAGGCATCAAGTTCGACGGCGACCTGTATTTCAGCGGAGCGGATGTAACGGTGAAATGCAGTTCCCACGAGGGAATAGAATCCAAAGGGAAGATCAGCATCACTGCCGGCTCCGTAAGCAGCACCGCCTATGACGATGCCATCAATTCAAGTTCCGACATGAGCATCAGCGGCGGCTATGTCTATGCCAATTCCACAGGCAATGACGGTCTGGATGCAAACGGCAACCTCTACATCAGCGGCGGAGTGGTATATGCCGTGGGCTGCGGCAGTCCGGAAGTGGCGGTCGACGCCAATACTGAGGGAGGCTACAGTTTCTATCTCAGCGGCGGCACCCTGATTGCCGTAGGCGGAATAGAGTCCGGCTCCAAGCTCAGTCAGGCGGTTCTTTCTGCGGGAAGCTGGACTAAATCAAGCAATTATGCTCTTTATGACGGGGATAGCCTGCTCTTTGCCTTCAAGACCCCCACAAGCGGCGGGAGCGGCATAATACTCTCCTGCCCGACACTGCAGAGCGGCAGCAGTTATACCTTCAAGTCCGGGGTCAGCATCTCCGGAGGCACTTCTTACTTCGATGCCGTCATCTTTGATGCGACCGTCAGCGGCGGCAGCTCGACAAGCCTGACCGCAAGCTATCAGAGCGGGGGTAATGCCGGAGGCGGCGGAGGCAACCCCGGAGGCGGCGGAGGCCGGCCGAGATAATCATTAAAAATTGAAAGCAATATGAAACGGATAATATTAATATTTGGTCTCCTCCTTCTTTCGTTGCAGGGTTTAAGAGCACAGGAGTCCGGCTCATCGGACAAGAGCGGGCTTGTCGTCAAGGAATGGAACAGCGACATCGGCTCCGAGCAGAAAAGGCTTGACCGGGTAACGACCTACAATGCCCTCGGTCGCAAACTGGAGGAAATAGAATACGGAAACGACGGGCAGAAATGGCGCAAGCGCTACGAGTACGACGCCGACGGGAAACTTCTAAGAGTGCTCGTCTATGGCCATCGCGACAAGCTGGACAATATCCGAAAGTTCGAGTTCAACGAGATGGGCAGGAAGAAGACGGAATATATCTACGATGCGAAAGGCAAGCTTCGCCGGATAAAATACTACGAATACGAACACCGCGATGATTGACGAGTCCATCACAAGCGGGTTCTCCCCCATACGGCTGGAGGAAATGGAGTCCATACGCCTGATGAACAGGACGGACACCAAATACCTCACTGACAGCCATACCCTCAAGGACATCCTCGCCGATGCCGGCAGATGCGGCTACCGTATTCTGGAGACAGACGGGCACAGACTCAACGCCTACGACAGTCTCTACTACGACACGGCGAAGCTTAAGATGTTTATGGATCACCGCAACTGCCATCTTGTCCGGGAGAAAGTCAGGACCAGAACCTATCTCAGTTCAGGTGTGACTTTCCTTGAAGTGAAGCGCAAGAACAACCACGGCAGAACCAGGAAAAAACGGATGGAGATAACCCGTGAGTTGTTTTCAGACTTCGGAGAATCAGCCTCAGCGTGCAGCTGGCTCGCCTGTCACTCGGATTTCCGCCCCCAGGTGCTTTCTCCATCAGTGGAAACCTTATTCGAGCGGATGACTTTCGTGAATCCGGAGATGAGCGAAAGGATTACCGTCGACACGGACATCCGCTTCATTAACCTCAGGACGCTTCTCCGGTCGAGCCTCGGAGAAGCTGTCATCATAGAGCTGAAGCAGGACGGAAGGGAGCAGAGCCGGATGAAGAGCATCCTCTCCGCCCACCGGGTCAAACCGATCAAGATAAGCAAATACTGCATTGGAATCACTGCAACCGACCCGGCAGCGAGGGTTGGAAGATTCAGGCAGAAAGCGAGAATAATAGAGAAAATCAATAATAATTTTTACCTTCAATGTTGTACACAGACTACGGCGGAGCCACTCTGGACGAGAGTGAACTCCTTGACGTACAATCAGTTCTTGAGCCTGTAATGACTACGGCGCAGAACCTTACCGAACTCGCCATCAGGTTCTTTCTCAACCTGCTGGTATGCTGGATTATAGTACGGTGCTTCTATTTCCGCAAGAGTCGGCGCAGGGACTACTATTTCACCTTCATCTGCTTCTCTTCCGCGATGCTTCTCCTTCTGTATATGATGGGGAACGTGGAGGTCGGAGTGGGGCTGACCCTCGGTATGTTCGCCATCTTCGGGGTCATTCGCTACCGCACGGAAACGGTGCCGATAAGGGAGATGACCTACCTTTTCGTAATCATAGCGATTGCGGCGGTCAACGGACTCGCACCCCTGTACAGACTGAGCGGAACTCTCGACGGCAATCCGCATTATCTGCTCTCCTATGGCGACATCCTGATCACGGCTCTGACCAACCTGCTTGCAGTCGGACTTATCTGGGCTCTGGAAAGCAGCAGGACGCTCAAGCACAGCGCCACAAAGATCATCCTCTATGACCGCATAGAACTCATCGTGCCCGAAAGGCGGGCGGAACTTCTCGCGGATATCGAAAAGCGCTGCGGCATCAAGGCCGAGCGAATCGAAATCGGGAACATCGATTTCCTCAAGGATGCGGCCTACATCAAGATTTACTACACTCCCGACTCGGAGGAAATCTCCACCATAGGTTCCATTACCCGCTACAAACAATTTACGGAACAACAGGAATTATGAAATACACTTACATCATCGCCGCTCTGCTTGCACTGCTCGCGCCATTGGAGGCTATGTCTCAAAACATCTCCCTGCGCAGCCGCAGTTCGCTGGAAGCGGATTGGAAAGTCAGTAAGGGACTGCACCTGAGTGCGGAATACGAGCTGCGCACCGCAGACGGACTGTCGGGGGTCGAACGGCATCAGTTCTCCCTCGGACTGTCCTATAAATTGAATAAACATTTCACGGCAGGTGCGGGATACTCGTACATCGGGCATTTCGGTTCGGACGGAAGTTTCAATCCACGCCATCGGATGACTGTCGAAATGAGCTATAAGCTCGATAAGGGCGACTGGAGATTTTTATTAAAGGAGTCTCTGCTGCTTACGCATCGCGCATACGATTTCAACCGCTTCCAGCGGACTCCGAATGCACTTGAACTCAAGTCCAGAGCAAAGCTAAGTTACAGAGGGAGTAAAAATATCGAACCTTACGCCTATGTCGAACTCCGCAACATCTTCAACGGACCGAGCTGCTCCGCGACTTACTACAGCGCTACCGGGACATACGGAAACTACGAATTCCTTGGATATAAAGATATGTATGTCAATCGTTTGAGAGGAGCGGTCGGAGTAGAGTGGAAACTGAACAGACAACACTCGCTCGACTTTTACTCCCTGTTTGACCACTGCCGCGACAGGGTGACTGACACCAACAGATCAGGCACTAAGCTCAAGTCCATAGCTTGGGAGAGCGCCAATAGAGCGTCCCTCTGCATCGGATATAAATTTTCGTTCTAATAAAGAGAGAGGGTGACTAATAAGTCCCGCAGGGACCGCGACGTAGGAGCGAAATACCCCTGATAGGGGTCGCAGACTGCCGTCTGCGGGGGTTAAGAAGCCCGAAAGGGGCTGGCTAAAATACTTTTTAGTCAGCCCCTCTTTTTATCTGTTAAGCGGCAATTATTTGCTGAGGTTGAATCCGGCGTCGATGCTCTTCGCTGAAGTGAGCACTGAAGAGAGGCTCTTGAGCGTTGAGCTGGTGGACTTGCTGGAAGTGGTGGAAATCACCTTCTTGGCGAAAGTGAGGAACTTCTCGCCGTCGAAAAGCAGCTTGCAGCCGTCGGTGGTGGTGCTGACTGTGCCGTCGAGCTGGAGGTAAGTCAGGGCTTTGCCGAACTTGATGGTCACTGCGGTGCCGTCCTGTGTCCAGGTGCCGGTGAGAGGAACTTTGCCGAAGGTCATTGTGAAATCTCCGTCCTCCTCAAACTTGAGGGTTGCAGAACCTGCCTTGATGCCGACCTTGGAGAAGGCGTTGTTGATCTTGGTCTCGACTGTACTGAGGGCTGCGGTGCCGGCTGCAGAAGTCAGGACGTTGTCGCTGCGGAGAGCGGTCGCCACTCCCTGATATGTCCAGGTGGTTCCCTTGAGATCCGTGGTCACAGCGGATGATACTACGCTGGAAGCTACGCTCTTGAGCGCATTGAGGATGTCGCTCTGGGCGCTGAGTGACACTGTCATAAGTGACAGGGCCGCGATGATGATGATTCTTTTCATTTTATAGATGATAATAAAGTTAATTGCTACCAACCTTGAGCCGACACAGCGTGCTCCAGACCGTCTGGAGTGACAAGCACCGTGCCAACTTCAGGGCGTGCAAGGTGTCCGATGATGTCGAAGCCCCCGAATTCCTTGCGGAACTCTTCGTAGCGGGCGATAGGCACAACGAAGAGCAGACGGAAGTCATCTCCGCCGTTCATGGCGGCAGAGACAGGGTCGATGTCGAGCTCCTTGCCGAGGGCGAAACTGTTGCCTTCGAAAGGCATCTTGTCGGCATAGACCTTGACTCCGAGAGAGCAGTCGCGGGAGAGTCTCAGGAGCGCATCAGAGAGGCCTCTCGTGACGAAATATGAGTATGACGGCACAATTCCGGTCTGCTCGACGACGGCTACGGCGTCCTGCGGAAGCTCCGGCTTGAGGTAGGCCGCGACGAGCATCTTGTATTTCTCGAGATCGTCCGGACGGTGCTCCAGGGCCTGCTGCCCGAGGTACGCCGCTCCGAGGCTTCCGGACACGCAGACGAGGTCCTTGCTCTGTGCCCCGGGACGCTTCATATCCTTAGCTTCTCCAGTGGCGTTGAGGCTGATTGCCAGGCCGTTGCGCGACGGCACGAGGTCGAGGCTGAGGGAGGTGTAGCCCTGCTCTTTGGCGGCATAGACCACTCCGTCCCAGAGTCCCTTTATCTGCTCGAAGTCGAGCTTGGCGGAGACTCCGAGAGTCACTTCCAGGCTACGCGGGTGCGCAAGCGCTGCGTAAAGCTCTCCCGTGACGGAGATTACGCTCTTGTAGCCCAGATGCTTGAGCGGAAAATAGACCAAGTTGAAGTCGGTCCCTTCAAGCAGCAGCCGGCTTGCCGCGACGCTGCTGCTCCCCGCTTCAGAGGTGAAGCGGAGCGGCTCCGCGAACGGGGCGTATCCGCTGCTTTCGAAGATCTGCCTTATGGCTTCGACGCGGCCGAGTTCGGCGAATGTCCTGCTCTTGCCCATCCTAGAGATTGCGGAGCAGGTTGTTGAGGTTGACCTTCTTGTCGATCAGCGCCTTGAGTTCCGCTACCGGCACCCTCTCCTGCTGCATCGTGTCGCGGTCGCGCACGGTAACGCAGTTGTCGACGAGCGAGTCGTGGTCAACGGTGATGCAGTATGGCGTGCCGATAGCGTCCTGGCGGCGATAGCGCTTGCCGATGGAGTCCTTCTCGTCATACTGGCAGTTGAAGTCGAATTTGAGTTCGTTCATCACCTTCTGGGCGAATTCAGGCAGGCCGTCCTTCTTTACGAGAGGAAGCACTGCGGCCTTGACAGGTGCGAGCGGTGCAGGGAGGCTGAGGACGGTGCGGGTTTCGCCGTTCTCGAGAGTCTCGACCTTGTAGGAGTGGCTGAGCACTGCAAGGAACATGCGGTCCACGCCGATGGAAGTCTCCACGCAGTATGGTACATAGCTCTCATTTGTCTCAGGGTCAAAGTATTGCAGCTTCTTGCCGGAGAGTTTCTGATGGTTGCCGAGATCGAAGTCGGTACGGCTGTGGATGCCCTCGAGCTCCTTGAAACCGAACGGGAAGTTGAACTCGATGTCGGTGGCGGCGTTGGCGTAGTGGGCCAGTTTCTCGTGATCGTGGAAACGGTAGTTCTCGGCACCCATACCGAGGTTGACATGCCATTTCATACGGTTTTCCTTCCACTTCTTGAACCACTCCATCTCGGTGC
>CAVAID010000006.1:36744-59877 GCA_963588685.1 bacterium | reverse complement strand
ATTGTCCTGCACCGCAGTCATCACCGTCCCGCACTTGCGGTTGGGGCGGCATTGGTAGGATTTGCACTCGCATCTCCGTACCCCCCCCTATGGGATTCATAGACCTTCCGCATCAGCCTGCCGTACTCGTTGCGGTACTTGCACATTATGATTTTCATATAACTCCAAAATAAAAGGTCCGAGAAAAATCTTCGTTGGCGGGGAAGCGACATACCTCGCTTGCAGACAAGAAGCCTTTCGCCCCCCCCCGCTTATCTCAAAGGGTTTCTGCCGGTACCTTATGTTTGCCTTTCTCATACAATTCCAAAACAAAAGGTCTAAAGTCGAACCCGGCCACTCCGAAGGAGTATGTCGCCGTCAAAGTCCCGCATTTCTGCCCCCCCCTAATCTTCGTGCCCTTGTAGAGCGTCGGGTAAATCATTGTTCTTGTCATATACTTCCATTATGTAGGGTCGGTAGCCCTGCGTGTCATAACCTTTCCAATAGCAGGCGGACCCCCCTCCTCCCTTGACTGCGGAGGTGGGCTCAAAGGTCCTCAACCCTCCCCCGACCTGCGGGTGTACTTGGTATCTTCTCATAAAGTTCCAGCTTTCTTGGCTTGTCGCCTATCGTGCCAATGGAACAATCCACAAGACGGATGATACACTTCGTTTTCTCCGCCCCCCCCCTAATGATTGTCCTGTCGCCCCGGAGGGTAGGGTAGTAAATCAACTTTCTCATACAACTCAATCCTTGTTGAAATGTCAGGATACCTGCCAAACGCCCAACTGGTCATAAGACATTTCACTTTATCTACCCCCCCCTAAAGGTCGGGTTTCTCGGCCCCCGCACAACCGGGTAAAACATTATCTTTCTCATACATTTCCATTATCATCGGGTAGAGCTGCCGTTGCGAAATCTGCTTCCGTATGTCGGAGCAGATAGTTCCAGACTTTGCCCCCCCCCTAATTACCGGCCTTGCGTATGCCACTTTTATATGGTTTCTTCTCATACAGGAATACGATAAGGTCTATCTGCGAATTATTCCCCGGGCCGTGGCCTCCGATGCACAGCGCCGTAGCCTTGAGCCCCCCCCCTATGCTCACCCTTCCGGCTCATCCTCATCCATCTCATCGGTAAACAGCGGTATTCCGTTGAACTGCTCCTCAAGGTCCTTCACTTCGTCGAGGTAAGCCTGCTTTGCCATCTCCTCCTTCTCCGCATCGGTCATATCGGCATACTTCGGATTGGACTTCAGCTCCTCCAGAAGTTCCCCGGCCGAGAACTGCGGCTCCTTGAGGTATTGCAGCAGCTTGTTCTCATCCGTATTGGCCATAAGTTTATCAACCACTCCGTCCCGCAGGAAATACTTTCCGTCCGCGATGTCATCGAGGATGTCATCTATCACTACCCCCCTGTCCTCCGGCTGCGGGATGTCCACCGCCACATCGGGCCGCTCGAACGGGTCATCACTCATATCGAACAGGGTGGCGTTGCCGAGGCCTCTGGTGCGGAAGTTAGTCCAATAGACGCGCTTCCTCGACTGCGCGGATACCAATGCCGCATTGATATGCACGCCCCGCACTCCAATCGCGTGCGACAGGCACCTCTCCCATTTCTCCTGCATCTCCACATTTTCGAGGAAGAAGTAGATGCCCGGATTGTACTTCCTCAACTCCGTGAGGATACGCATATACTCCCAGAACAGATAGGACTGCCCCTCGAACTCAAAGCCCTGCTTCTTCAGCTCCAAGTACCTCTCGAGAGTATAGACTTCCTCGCCCTCGGAGGTGGCCATACCTTTGCGCTTCCCGGACATCGAGAAGGATTGGCACGGGCTGCCTCCCGCTATGAGGTCAGGAACTCCGTACTTCTCGACAAGCTCGGCCACATTGATGTCGGTTACCGAGCCGACCTGCACTATATCCGGGAAGTTGTTTTTCTCGAGGATGAGGTCGGACTTCTCGATTTCGGAAGATACATACACCTCGACGGGGATGCCCAATTCTTTGAGGACTATGGCGCAGCAGGCCATACCGTCAAAGAGCGACCATACCCTTATCGGCCTGTCGAACTTCGGCATAAAGGAGAAGCAGTGCTTTATCGACTCCACCTCCCAGCCGTTCCCGCAGGCGAAGTATATCTTGCTCTCGCTCACTCCCGACCAATCGTAGGTGTCGGGTATCGACTGCAACCTTGCACACTCGATAGGCGTGAGCCGGCGTATCGCCGCGACATATTCCTTGCCGTTGAGAGTGACGGTCACACCCTGCTTATCCTCCGGCATCCTGCTCCGGAACTCCGCCAGCTGCCTCTGCTTCAGCTCCGAGCGCAGCTCCTTTGATGTGGTTTCTCTATTTCTCATAAATCATTAAAATTCTTGGTTTGTCATTGAGGCTTCCGATGTTCATCATCGCCCGCGCAATAAGGGCTTTGGTCTTGTCCTGCCCCCCCCCTATATTGAGGCTTGCACTTGTCCCCGATTGTCGGATAGGCCGTTATCTTTCTCATATAACTCAAGTATTACCGTGTTCTGCCTGTGGCCTTGCATATTCCACCAACCGATGTAGCGGGCAGTCAATGTGCTGGCGGTTTCCGTGGGAGCTATGCCCCCCCCCGGAGAGAAGGAAGATGCCTATTGCGCGCATATCTTCCAGACTTTAGTGTACTCCCTCTGCCTCTTGGCTCTTGCCCACTGCGGGGCTTTTCTCTTGGCAATCTCCTCGGTGGAAGCATATCCCACCACCGGGACTACCACTCCGTCACTGAAAGTGACCTCGAACTCGTAGGGTTTCATAAGTTTCATACTTCTTCCTCCCACTCGATTTCGATTGTATCCTCAAGTCTTATCGTACTATCATCTCCGAGATGATAGGCTATCGCTGCCTCCTTTGAGTTCCACGGTCCATCGACATCGTGGTAGTAGCCATCTATACCCTTATAGGTGCCGATGTTTATCCACCCTTTCTTCTTTGTCTTTGCCATATCAGTCAATTATTACTTTTCCCTCGATGTTCTTCCCGCCCCAATTCGCCACCTCGACCTTGTACGGAGTGTATTGGCTCGGGCCATCGAACATTATCACTGTCTTATCCTGCGGCATCTTCTGGAGTGCCTTAATCAGTTCCGCTACGGTCATAACTCTTTCGTTTTAATGTCATAAATCGGTAATCTCATAACCTCGTCAAGCGAGGCTTCGTAGTAGTAGCAATCGGGCTGTTTCTTCCAGTCGCAGAGCTTCGTGAAGTGCCCTTGCAGTTCGCAGAAGCCGTCTTTGTTGTGTTTGCAAGCCATATCCTTTCTCTTTGAGTTGTCAAAGAAATTTTGACAACTGAATTACTCATAAGGCAGTTTAACGCCAAATATCTTCAGCATATTGAAGTTCGCCGCAGAAAGTGCCCGCTCGACCCTCAACCGAAATTCTCTCGCTTCGTTCCTGCGCCCCCAACACATCGGGTCGGGATTGTTCTTCCACCTCTCATCCTGCGTTGCGATTACGGACTGATACGACCTTATGGCATCGGCCAAGTCCTTGAAGTCCCGACCCAACACTCCGAGATTTGTTATCTCCTGCTCGCTCAATTCGATTGCTTTCATATCTTCATCTGTTTAATGAACTCCTTTCTCCCTTGCCACAGGTTCGGGCTATCCCTAAACCAATCGTCAACGGAGATGGAACACTGCTCCATAAACATCGCATCGAGGACTTCCAAAGCCCTTTCGAGCATATAGTCCCTTCCGGCTTCAAAGGCTGTTACCGCGATACTCCCTTCCGGCTCTGTGTTATTATAAATCTCTTTCAGTGTCATATCACGCAAGTTTGAAGTTATCCGCAGGCCAGTAGAAGCCCAGCAACCTCATCAGGTGCTGAAGGCTTTGGACATCGGGGATTATTCTCCGGTAGCCGCAGACATCAATCGAGAGCGTGCCACCCTCATCTTCCTCGAGGTATAGCCCCGGCTCATCGTCATACTCCCAGTGCGCTCCGTAGCATATCTGCCCCTCGCCCTTCTCCAAGTGCTTCCACGCGTTAGCCTTCAGTATCTCTGGTGTCAGCGGAATAGGCTCCAACTCCTTTATCGCGTATTTTTGCAGGCATAGTTGTCCGCCGTATTCTCTGTCCAATATCACTACCGGGCACAACGGCTCGTATGCGGTGCCATTGCGGTCGCAAAGCCCCGAAATCCTGTAATTGGTGCCCGCAAATGCGATGCAGTCGCCAAGCATCAGGCTCTTTTCATTTTCGCAATACATAACTCTCAAATTTTAGTGTTAAACTCCGTCATTTTCCGGGCGAGCCTCGCAAGAGCTGCATCCACTTTCGGAAGCTCATCGGCCTCTACCTTGCGCCTCTCCCCGGTCGATTTGTAATACTCGTTCCCCGCCCGCCTGATGAAACTCTCGTAATTGTCGATGTGTCCGTTATGCCGGAAGCTCTCTCGGGTATTGGCGGAGAAGTTGTCGTAGTAGATGATTGCAGCGCACTGCGCCATTATCTCCGTGAGGAAGATGTCGGTCATCGTCATTTGGAGGTTGAAGTCGAGGAAGTCTATCGCGTTGCTGACCGCAACCCTCGTGAGCTGAAGTTCGTTGTCGATGAACTCCCCGAAGCCGTCAAAGCTCTCGATGATTTCGTCGACCTCGTCATCGTCGAAAGGTCGGAAGAAGTCCCGGTAGAACTCCGCCCTTTCACCCATCGCCAGCTTGTAGAAGTGCTTCGTCTTGTGCCGCAGAGTGAGCGCACCGAGCGACTTCGACTCCAGCTCCCTCGCCATATCCATAATGATGTAGGGCAGGAACACCTGCGTCAGGTGCTTCCCCTTCGTGGCGGTCAGGTTGTGCGCCTTGAGGTATTTCTCGGCAAGTTCGCTACGCATAGTTAGAATAATGTTGTTTTGATTGGTTCCTGATTGCAGTAGAGCCGCTCGATGCTTTTGGTTGAACACTTCGCCGCGCAGCTCTTGGTATGGCTCTTTGCGGCAACCTCTATGAAGTCCTCCGGGGCGGAATACTCGCTGATATAGACCGGATGCGGGCATCTCCTGCACCACTCCCAGAACGCCTCGGAATCGAAATCGGAATTGTAGTACTTTCGCGTCCCTTTGTATGGCGGGTCGGCATAGACGACGCAATCATCCGGAAGTTCGACTTCGCGGTAGTCCTTCGAGGACATTTCCAGCCTTTCCAGCCTTTCCAGCCTTTCCAGACTTTGCAGCCTTTCCAGACTTTGCAGACTTTGCAGCCTTTGCAATCTGCCATCCTCCGTGCCCCGGCGGCAGGCTTGGTACAATGCATTATGCTCTATCAGCCGCTCTCTCTCCTGCCACGGAATAGCATTGAGCGCGGACACTATCGCTCGACCTATCTCAATTCGCCTGTCCTTGCGGCTATTGAGCGGTTTCAGCCGCCTTTCAACCTCATCCGCCACCGCAGGCAGCCGCAGCCTTACAAGCTCAAAATCGCGGAAGAAAACGGCGTAATGCAGGGCTTCTTTATAAGGCTCCAGAGCGGCGGAATAGAGGTAATCGACTCCGTTGTTCCCGAAGCTCCAGCAGGCACAGACATAACCGTCGGTATCCTTCAGCCGATTGAACTCCTCGCGGCTAATCCAGCGCGTTTCATTGCGGAACTTGCCGTGTACTGCATCGAGGAAGCACTGCGGCATAACACCGCAGATGTCGTTGATGAGGTACCGCTCCCAGCGGCCCGCGAGCATCGCCGCGTGAGTAACCGCGCAGCCGCCGCAGAACAGGTCCACGAAAGCCCCGGCGGACGGCAGCCGTTCCACTATTCCCGGAGCAAGAGTATTCTTGCTGCCTTTGTATGGCAATCCAAAATTCATATCACGATTTGATTTTGTCGCCCACATTGATGAGAGAGCCTTTCGCCTCCTCGCTCCTGGCGATGCGGCGAAGCTTCGCGCCGTTCTTCTCCACATTGTGCACTATCTCTCTAATCAAGGAAAAGAATGCCTCGTCCTTCGCCGCGATGAACGAGAGCGCCCCGATGAAGTTCGTAACCGCGTTCTGGTCGGTCGGGTTGAAAATGACCTCGGTCTTGCCGCCCTCATGGCGGAAAAGCCCGAAGATGATTTCGTTGTGTTTGATTTCCATATTTGTTAAAGATTTTTCCGCCTTGCATACTCACAGATGAGCAGCGAATCCACTTTGTTGTCGTCCGGAGTCTTGCATTTCTCCGTGCGGCGCAAATCCATTTTAGGGAAAAGCCGCCGAGCCGCCGCAAGGGAAGTCCGTTTCGTGTCAATCATCTTCTTTCCATCCTGCTTGTAGCGGTAGGTCTTGTCCTCCTGGATCCAAATCTCTCCCTGCCAGGCTTTCGGCTGGACAAGGTGGTAGGGGACGCCGTTGGCGGTAAGCACTCCCTTGAGGAAGCCGAATATTTCCCCGAAACTGAAAGTCCCTTTGGCTGACGATCCAAAAATCGCGTGGACTTCCTCCATCACGGCCACCGCATTGTCACGGACCGTGTAGATGTACGCAGCGATTGCCGCCCGGTCATTCTCGGCTATCGAGAAGAATCTGTACTCTCCCCCGGAGAGTACCGTGATAAACCCCTTTTCTCCGGGGTCTATTGCAATTATAGTTCTGTCCATCTCATAATGCTTTTTCTATGAACGAGCACGCACTTTCCATTGTCAAGGCGCACTACATAATGGCCGCTTTCGCCCTTACTCTCAACCACGCCCGAAACCTCTCCGCTGACGCAGTTCCACCATACACGGTATCGTTTATTCTCGCCCATAGATTCGTTATGCAAATTCCGGCATATCCTCCATCTCCGCAAACTCGCTGCGCTGCGGCGGGAGAGGGAAGTCCGGCGGGAGAGCCATACCCTCCTGCCAGCCGTACACTATGTATTCCGCAACTTCGTTCTTCATTCGGCGGCTCTCCTTCTCGTAGTAGAGGCCGATGAGGAAGTCCTTGACGCCCGCGCTGCGGTTCTTGCAGACCTCGATGACGGTATCGTACTTCTCCATATCCTCCACGACCTCATCGCCGAAAAAGTCCCGCGCCCGCCTCGCGAAGTCACGCCCAACCCTATGCACGATAAAAAGATTGTCGCACATGTTGCCGAGGTCCGCCGTACCCGCTATGCTATCCATACGCAGAAGTTGAAAAGACTGCTCCTTTCGAGGGTGGCAGACAAGGATGATGTGGATGTTCTTGTGCTTGGCATAGGCGGAGAGGTCATTGATGAACTGCGTCTGCTTTTCATTCTTCTCTCCCTGATAGGTCAGCGACAGGGCCATAAGGTTGTCAATGACCACGAGGCCGATGCCCCGCTCATCTACCACCTCCTGAATGTCCGTGAACAGCTGCGACCATTTGTTGCCGTAGTCATTGTTGTAGAGGTAGAGCTTGCCATCGAGCCACTTGTTCACGCGGTCGCAGATATTCTTCGGCGCAAAATACAAATCCTCGTACCCCTGCTTCGCCTTGACATAGTTCTTGCCGGCGGCCATCTGGTCGAGCCATGACTGAAAGCGGAAGCCCTGGAGCTCGCCGCTCCAGGCCGCGACCTTGCAGCCGCGCTGCACCACATTGAGGATGATGTTGTCGAGGAGTATCGTCTTGCCGCTCGCCGAAAGCCCGGAGATAATGCTCAAGTCGCCCATCATCAGCCCCATTATGCGGTTGTCGAGCCGCAGGATGCCCGTGGGCACGAATGGGAGTTGCGAGGGGTCTATGTACTTTATCTCTGACAGCTGAAGCCACTTCTTGCCCTTATCCTCGACTTCGGGGACGGGCAGGTCGGGTGGCGGGGGTGGAGCCTGCGGCAACGGCATATTATACTGCTGCCGGGCGCGGAACTCGTAGTAGTCATGCTTGTCATACGCCTGCGGGTCGAAATGCAGCCGGACATCCTTCCAGGTGTAATTAGCGCAACTGTTATGCAGGCATTTGAAACCTATCGCGCCGCTATCGAGCTTGAATATCGCCGCATCCGGATGCTTATGGTTCGAGTCGAAGGGGCACTCCTCGAGCACGAGCTTCTCGCCGCCGGGTATCCTTGAGCGGCTATGTATCGCAATCCCGTGCTCGGATATAAACTGCTCCAAGTCAAAACTCTCCGACTTGAATCCGTTGAAACGGCTCGGCCTCTCCTGCTTCGGCAGGATGTCCGCGACCTTCTGGAAGTACGCTCTCTCCGTTATGTTAAACGGGTCGGGTACCTGCACGAAACGGCTCTCGCGGCGTGGCCTATCGGCGGTGTTCGCCCCTTTGTTGGACGAGGTGCCTATGACCTTGACGATGCGGCTTGCGTTGAACACCGTAGTATCAATGTCCGCACGATCGTCGCTGAACATCATCGAGAGCGCCTTGAGGAAATTCTCGATGAGGACTTTGTTTTCCTCGGAATTGGCGAGCTGCACGCGGTAGTAGAGATGCACGCCGTTGGCGGAATCCGCAACTACCGGGCGGGAAAATCCCGAATCAGTAAGGTAGCGGTACACCCTGTTGGCAATCTGCTGTGCGTGGGACTTCTCCTCATCCGAGGCGTTCGTCCCGCTCGCCCTCTTCGGGTCAATGTCGATGAGCACATAATCGCGCCCCGCGATGTCGGAGTCCCCGGTTGTGACCGGATTGGGCACAAAGCAGTCATGCTGGTCGCGGCCATAGCAGGCATCGGAAACCGCGTTGAGTGTCGCATAGATGCCATAGTCGGTATTGGCGTAGGGGCGGAGCTGCGCGAGCATCGTTTCAACATCCTTGAAATAGCCGCTCAAGGTCTTGCTGTAAGAGCCCTTCTTGGCGAGCAGGCGGATTTCCGTTAACTTGCCCTCGCCCTTGAAAAGCCAAAACCATTGTCGGATTGTCTGCTCATTTATCATCGTTAGATGTCCATATATCCGTTATCCTCGCGCTTCGGTGCGGGCGCGGGCTGCTCCGTATCCGCCTCCGGCAAGTTATTGAGCAGTGTAGAGAAGTTCTTGAGGTACTGCCCACGGCAGTCATCAATGTACTTCCTTATCGCCGCCTCTATCTGCTGCGGAGTCTTTTCCTTCAGCAGAGTGCGTATCCTGTCCTTATCCTTCGAACATTTGCCCGTAGAGTGCTCTATTCCGCCCCGTAGGGTCTTTGAAGGATAAAGAGAGTATAAGTAGTCGATTTTCTCCTTGAGGGCCGTTTCTGCGGCCTTTCTTGCGATTTTTTCGGCTTTAGCCCTATCAATGTATGAGTTGTCGCCCATATCGAAAAGCTCCGGGTCATCCGCCGGCTTATTATCCGCCGGGGCATCGGCCCTTTCACTTTCATCGGCTCTGTCGTCGATGTCCTTTCTGATGAAGCCAAACGCGAGTCTTGCCATTGGTTTCAGCTCCGATACCGTCCCCGTCCGCGCATACTTGATTATCGCGTCGTACAGCTCAAGTCTGACCTCCGCCGGAAGCCCCCCGACGATTTCCGCCCAGGAGAACAGGAATGTGAATCCGCTCTTTTCCATTGTCGATAGTGATAGTTAAAAGTCGAAAGACATCTGCGGGTCGCCCTCCCGGTCATACCCTTTCAGGAACTCCCGGAGTTTCTTCTGCCCCTCGAAGATTGATATGGCCTTCTGCCTGTTCTCCCGGATGCTCTCCTCGACAAGAGGAATGTCGTCCTCGGCCGTGGCGATTTTCCACCCCTTGCGGTTGCAGGAGCAGATGACCGGGTAGAACAGCTTTATCTTCTGGATTTCCAGGCGTACCTGCCGTTCCGAGAGATTGAACAGCTCCTGAAGCTCCGGCTTCGTGACAAACCGGTCCAGGAGCATCTCGACCATCTGGTTGTTGATTTTCATTTTCTCGATTGATTTCGGTGTTTTTAGAACTGCGAAAGGTTCTGCTCAAACTCCTCCGGTGTGACCCATCTCCCGATGATGGAGAAAATCACATCCTTCACTCCGTCATAGACCGCGCGGAACTCCGCCTCGTCCATCTTGTCGAAACTTATGGACTTCGGGACCTCAACCCAATCTTTGAATTTCGGGTGGTAGATGACATCGCAGCACCCTGCGGCTATCTCTACATACTTGCGGAAATTCTCCTTCGTCTTGAAGCCCTTTGTCTGCGACTCGGGGAGGTACTCCCACGCGAGGTTGATGAGCCCGAAATATAGCCGATGGAAACGGATATTCCGCTGGAGTTTTATTTCTGCGGTATAGTATTCTCCCACCTTGAGCTTCTTCTTCTCGTCATAGTCCTCGTCATAGCAGGGTTTGAGTCCGCTTGGCGTGTTATAGAGCGTGAGTTTCATTTGCAGATTTGAGGGTAAACCCCGCAAGCCGGTATCGTGGCTCGCGGGGGTAATTATGAGAACAATCCGGCGGCATTTATACGGCCCGCCGAGCCGTTAGAACGGAAGGTCATCGGACTTCTCCTCCTGCACTGGCTGCGCCTGCGGTTGCTGCTGGTACTGCGGATACGCCGCCTGTACCGGTTGCTGCGGGGCAGGGGATTGCGGACGTTGCTGGTATCCGCCTTGCTGCTGCTGCGGCGCGGCGGGGTATTGCGGCGCTCCCTGCGGCTGCTGCGGCGCATACCCACCCTGCTGCGGGCGAGGGCGCGGGTCGCTGATTTTGAGCTGGAGATAAGGCAGACCGCCGTTCTGCGGGTAAGCCCACCAGCCGGCTATCTCCTTCTCCGCGCCATTGACGAGGCAGTGACCTTTGAAGTGCGGGCTGCGGTCGTTCGGGTCATTTACATTTTTGTAGGTGTTCGTGAAAAGCGAACCCTGACCTTCATTGAGTTGATAAGGCATAATGATTCTTGCTTTAAGATTATTCGGGTTTGAAAGTTACGCGGCCCTTGACTTCGGACTGCGATGCATATTTCTGGTAGAGCTCCGGGCTGTCATCCTTCAGGCTCTTGCTATCAAAAGTGACGCGGGTTGTCGGGCGAGTCAGTTTATAACTGCCGCCGGCGCATTTGAGCTCCGGAATGTTATTGGAGAGCATATACTCATATATGGCTTCCTTGCGCTCCTTGATGCGCTCCTGCACGAGCTTCAGCGCGGCCTCCAACTCCGCCACGCCCCGCTCATCCTCGATAAGCTGCGCGATTTCGTCCTGCGGCAGGATAAGGGAGAGCGCCGGAGTCTCGGTATTCTCCTGATACCGCTTCCCGGACGCCTCGCATTTTATGAGTTTCTTGATCTCCTCGGCGGGTATTCTTCGCACGGCCACCTGTTTCGCCTTGCCGTCCCGGACATGCACTCCGTAGAGGTCGCGGACCTTCAGCTTCTTGTTCTGGAGCTCGAAGAGGTAGGCATAAATCGAGAGCTGCCACTCGAGAGAGTGTATATGCAGGGTGGAGGTCGTCTTGATGTCCGCCAAATCCACGGTATTCTCCTCGTCCGTAGCCAGCACCTTGTCGATGCTCGAAGCGACAACCTTGTTGTCCGAAACGAGGTATTCCGATGCGATTACCCTCAAGCCGAGGTCGCGGTACGCCGAAAGTTCGGCCTTTGTGTCGAAACTTGTCATGCCACCCTCATTGTCATCCACGGTCACTGGTTGGATAATCATCTCCCCGTTATCGTGGGCCTCGAGGGTATGATGCACCGCCGTGCCCCGGGCCGCAGCATAGTTGAGCGTTTTCTCGCTTATACCGGAGTAATCTGGGCTCAATCCGTGCCTCTTCATCAGCGTGGTCACTCCGAGGAGTTCTTTGTCGCCGCAGAAGTAGGAGTGCGTCAGGCCATCAAATTCGACCTTCGTATTTCTTTTTAGTTCCATCTCCTATGTCGATTATGGTTATTTCCAAATTCGCGGCCTTCGCGTCCTCATAGAGGGGTCTTTTATGGCAGAGCACATCCGTGCCGCGAAGGGCGGTCTTTTTGAGCGCCGGCGGCACATTGTCGCGTATCCAGTGCAGAAGGTCAACCTCGTTGCCGATTATCTCGCGGATCCTGTGCCCGTACTTCTCGATGATGTACTGCTTCATTTGCGCTTCGGGTTATTCGGGTTATCCTTGATGGCCTTCTTAAAGTCTGTACTCTGCCCATAGAGCCCGCGATAGGCGTTCCATATCTTAACAACCTCCTCTCCGGTCTTGGCACCCCGGGCAAGCTCTATGACCTGCTCGAGTGTAGGTCCTGCAGCCTGGGGCTGCGGTTGTTGGGCGGTCTGCGGAGTGGGGCGTTGCGACCCGGCAGATGCCTGCGGGACGGGCTGCGGAGCCTGCGGCACATTCCACTGGCCGTTCTCGGTTGCGGAGCGGTACTTCGTGTCGTCGAGTCCGTAGTAGATGTCGGCGGCAAAACCGAGGTTTTTGCAGGCTACCGAGAGCGCATCCGTCTGGGCCATCTTATAGGCTTCATCGTTGATGCCCTCGCCCTGCCCCTTGCCGTAGAGCTTGCTGCCCCCGACCCCGTTGATAGGGTAGGACCATTGGCCGTTCTCGCAGATGTAGAGGTCGAGGCTGCACCATACGACGCACTCGCCGACCCCCTCCGTGGTCCAGTATTGGCAGTTCTCCGTCCGCCAGCCGATGCCGCACGGCCCGAAGATTTCCGTGAGAGCCTCTATGCGGAACATCGGATTGATGTTCGTCATCCCCTTCAGTTTGCCGCCGATGATTTTCTTCTTGGCGGAATCTGGAACGGCCCTTTTCGCTTCAAAGAAGCGCAGATTGGTGTTCTTTTGTGGCATATCTTTATGATTTATAGTTGTCGAAAATGGGCGGCTGCTTTCCGCCGCCCGGAGTCACTCCTGGCGTGAATTGGCTATGGTTTATTGTGCGGACCGCCTTTCATCCGCCGCAACGGGGTTTTAATCCTTATGGGGCCTCCATCGCGGCATATTCACGCCCTACCCTCGACGCCGTGCGGAGTTCGCACCGCCGGATGACTGTCCGCGCCCCGGTGAGTTATTTCAGCCGCAGAAGTTCGGATCGCCGTACACCGATAATCCCCTCGGCGCAAACCTTGTGGAGTTTGCCTTCTGCGATATATCTCGATATTGTGGCCGGCGTCTTGCCTATGTAGTTCGCAGCCGCCTTGCAGGTCATCACTACATCCCTCGCGCAGTCCTTGTCATACCGCCGTTTGAGTTCGTCGAGGTCGCCGAATATCTCGGCGATAATCTCGCCTATCAGCCTCGGCTCGCTCATACCTTCTCCGGTTTATCGTCCAAATGCCTCCCGAGGTATCCGGCGCTGAAAGCGAATACCAGAATGCAGATAGCCTCGTGGCGCACCCAGGCCCCGAATTGCGAATCTCCCGCCGGCTCGGTGCAGACAAGAACAAGCGAAACAACGCAAATCAGCGTCATAAAGACATTGATGATAGTCCGTATAGTCTTACTTGTCATAATGCTCTCTTTTGCCGTTAAGTTTGTTAAAAACGCAGTGCCTGCAATTATCCTTCGAGCAGAGCTCGCAGTCCTTGCAGTGGTCGATGCCGTCGTCGATATAAATATCCCCGTCATCATCGATGCGGGGAATGGAGAGCAGGTATAGCAGCAGGCAAGCGGCAATACCTAACAGGAATATAACCACGAATAATGCGCTCATAGCGAAAAGGGTGTTAGTTTATTATTTTGTTGAGGACCTCAATGGCCCGCCTTACCGCCTCGGACTCGGCAGCATCGTTGAGGATATGGGTGGCCTCCGCCGCAAGTTCCTTGTTTTTTTTGACCCTGGAGCGCAGAGACTCATTCTCAATCTCCAGCACAACGTTAGGATAAATCATAACCAGACTAATTTAAAACCCCGCAGAGCATGTAAGGGACTGCCACCCCTGCGGGGAAAGTTCCACCTATTACTTTACTTCAGTATATCCCTTGCACCCACCGGGGACTTCAACCCCCTTTGAATATATCGCTAACACTAAACTAATGAAGTCTATTCAATCCTGTCGGGGAACTGCCGCAAATCCGGCGTTGTGGGTGTTCCGCGCATCGCTGCGCTATGGCGGGAGCTGCGGATTCGGACCGCTCCAGACCGGCTCGCTCCCATAAAATCGGAAGAGCGGGAACGAACTAATAAATAACGCCCTTCCGACCCTTCGCCCTCCGTCCGCTCGGCCCGGGCGTCAGGCATTTGACTTTGTTATAGGACTGCCGAGCCATCCGTGTCGTGCCAGCCGAGGGTTTCAACCTCCTTTGTTAAATACCAATTATGTACATCATATATGTCACTGCATCGAAGAGCCGCAAATCCGGCGCTGCTGGCTTCCCGCGCATCCCTGCGCGGGGGGGGGGAAGATGGTGGCGGAGAGGGAGTTCAACCCCCGGTGCGGCTGCTTGCATGCAGATTGCCGCGGTCCCCTAACTGGTCCGCCTGGTATAGAAAAAAATGCGTATAAGAAATGCGCCTCGCGGCGTCGGAAGTGGGGCGCGGGGGAGTCGAACCCCTCCAAATAACCAAACTCTTTTCTTTGCAAAGGTGTAATAAGATAATGCCGACCTCTTCGGCTCGCGCCCCGGCCGCATCACTGCGGCGACCGTAGCCCAATCACAGAAAAGAAGCGAAAAACCATTAGGCTGCGGTTTCCTTCTTCTCGTCATCCGCCGCCTTTACTATCGGCATAACGGTAACGCGAACTGACCTTTTTTTGTAGTCTATTGCAGTGCTGAAAGTCTTATCGAAACGCCCTCGGCTATTCGCGGTCCAACACCACCTCTGGAGCTTGTGCACCGTGTCAAAATCATTGATATGGAAAGCGTGGACCCCCGGCCCGAGCATCTCGAGAAGTGACATCCACCTGTGACGCCGGAACAAGTCGGACCGCCGCGAGAAGAAATTCGGTTTCTTCTTTTTGCTTTCCCTAATCTTCTCTTTAGATGCCGGCCGGCACTTCACATAGACAAAGTAGTCGGGTATCGGGTCGAAAACATCGAACTCTTTAGCCTTGCGTTTGCTCTTGTTGATATAGTTCGCCGTCGAGTCGATAATACCACGATCATAGGAATTAGTCAAGGGCACCTTATAGGTTTTGTATTCCGTCATACTCTCAAGAAGCGCGGCCCACTTCCTCTGGGCCAGAAACTCCTTCTGCTCATCCGACAATAGGGTAGGCCGGACTCTTTTCGGAATAGGATTCTTATACCTACGCCGCTGCGTCGCTTTCGGTTTTGGCATCGTTTTTCGGTGTTTCGTTAACTTGTATTACAAGGCTCCTCTGCGGATAATTTGACTCAAAGCTGAAAGTTCTGCCGCACTCGTTGCGGGCATTTATCCTCCAGCCGACGGCGCGGCAGCTCTCGAGGTCGCGAGGGGTATCGAAGACAAAGCTGTACGCCTTGCCCACCTTCAGCGACATAAGGAACTCCGTCCACTTCTTCGACTTCATCAGGCCGATAGATTCCGGTAATGACATACTTATAACTGATTTAATTGTTAATACTCCCGTCTGCATACCGCTGTACACGGCCAAAGGCTTCGGACTTTCGGGGCGCGATACCATACACCCCGGCTGCATTAGAGTCTTTGCGCTTCCCGCTATGTCGCCTGTCGGCATATAGCCCGGCCTGTTGTGTTAGCCCACATCTTCGCGGAGTCTCCTCCGCTACCAGCTCTGGCGGTGCTTTTCGCATTGAGCGCCAGTCGAGGGCAGTCAAACTGCGGTTATCGCGGCCTCGGTATCCGTCCCCGCCCAAAGGGGCCTTCGTTTCCGTTCATCGTAAAGTAGGCGGCCATCCCATAAGGAGGTGTATGCGCTGTGGCCCGTGGTCAGGCTCCAATCGGAAACCCTACGGGGAACGCCATCACTCATCCCCTCTCTTTTGTGGCCCGGTTTATTCTCCGGACGCCCGGATTAAAGTATCGGGCGAGCACTTGCAGTTTCTCTGATACTATTAGAGAGATTGCGTAAATTGTTAGTTTGGAATTTGGAAAGGCAAAAAGATTTACTACCTTTGTAGCGGATAATTCGCTTGCAATGAGTTATTGCCACTACAAGTGGCGGCTATCTTTTTGCCTCGTTTGTTCTAAACTCACGACTGCAAATGTAGAGCAAATAATTTAGTTCGCCAAATTTTTGTAGAGAAATTTTCTAACTTTTTTTGACGGACGATTATGGAGTCGCAGAAAAATGGGCCAGGAACGGTCAAGGAGAGGTTAGTCAAGTTCCTTTCCGACAAAGGGATAAGCCACCGCAGCTTCGAGAGGGAGTGCGGCCTGGGCAACGGCTATGTCAACAACATCAGGAAATCAATTCAGCCGGATAAGCTGGCGCTCATCATGCAGAATTACCCGGAATTGTCGGTGGAGTGGCTGATGTCCGGGCAGGGAGAAATGACGAGGGGCGGCAACATCCAGACGATCCACGGCGATGGCAACCACCACAACAACAACGGAGGAGACGGCAGGTACACCGCCAGCCTCGAGCAGGAGGTCGCCGCGCTGCGGAAGGAGATTGCCGCCCTCCAGGAAGAGCGCAGGCAGTTCTTGAAGATTATAGAAAACCTTACAGGCAGATAGATATGGAAGCACAGGCATTGACGGAAGCGGAGAGGGTAGAACTGCTCATCCGCAGACTTGAAAACGGCGTAGCGGCGCGCTTCGCCGAAAAGACGGGGATACCGACTCCGAAGTTGAGCCGGCTGCGCGGCGGCGAGCTGCGGCTGGCAAAAAATATAGATGCGATTCTCCGGGCTTATCCTATGGTCAACCGGGAGTGGCTTGAAACGGGAGTAGGGTATCCGGGAGATTTGACAATCGAGATGGTGAAATTGAAGTACATCGAGATACTAAACCAGAAGGACAAGCTGATTCTGTCACTCATCAAAGAGCTCGACATGCAGCGGAGGATTATCGACAAGAAGTTGAGCGACTGATTCGGCATCGGGTTCTTTGTTTCTTTTTTTCACTTTTTTCTTTATTTCTTTTTCTTTATGGGCATAGGTTATAACCTTGAGGATACCCTTTTTTTCTTTTAAAGGGGTTATAGGG
This sequence comes from bacterium, assembly GCA_963588685.1. Classification (GTDB taxonomy): domain Bacteria; phylum Bacteroidota; class Bacteroidia; order Bacteroidales; family UBA932; genus Cryptobacteroides. The sequence continues at coordinate 43,004 of CAVAID010000006.1, read as the reverse complement.
GGAACTTTTCTTTTTTTCCTTATTTGGGGCATTTCTTTTTCTTTGCGAAAAATGTTCTAAAAATCCGCAGAAAAATCCGCAAAAATTTGGCCGCGCCGCAGAGCAAAATGTCGCTGCCCCCGTAGAAACTTTTTCTGCATTGTAGAATTTTGCCTATCTTCGTGCCGTTCTTATTATTTGTTTACCGCCCTGGACACCATCACCTCCCGTCCCCCTACGGAGCGCCCGGGGCGGTTTTCTTTGTATGCCGCAGGAGTTCAATATCGAGAATATCTCTATTTCGCGCAGAAACGGCCCAAATTCCGCGATTAAGGTGGTATTTGATACCTTGTACCGCCCACATCGTTTAACGCGCCAAAATCGGCTTTATTTTGCGAAAACGAAAAGGGCGAGGATTTCTCCCCGCCCAAGTCATCTTTGCCTGCCGGAATTTATTTACGGTTGCGCCAGTGCCCGGTTGGCTTCTTCTTCGTATCCCACCTTTCGTGAAACCTGATGTCGCGGATTTTCCATATCGCAGCCAAGATGCCCACAACAATCCAGACATAGATTGCATATTCCAGACTTATCATACCTAAATCCTCCTCATCCTGCCGTCAAGGAGAAAGAGCACCTCCTCGAAGCGGTCATTTGACAATGCGATTTTCCCTTTGAGGTAAGAATTGAGGTGCTGCGGGTGCAGGCCCAGGAATCTTGCCACGGACGCCTGCGAGAGCCCCGACTCCTCGATGGCCTCCCGGAGCTCCTTACGGACGTCACGGCGGCAGACAACCCTGTTGCGCTCAAAGTCCTCCGTTACCGTGCCATAGTCCACGGCCTTCGCGATTTCTTCATAGCGCATCACGGTAGAGCAGCGCAGCTCCTCGATCTTCTCCCGAAATGACAGATACTCGCTCATACCCCTACGCCTCCTCCTCGATGCGGAAAATTTCCGTGTAGTCCATCTCGCCGGTCTTTGTCATGACCGTGAATTCCTCATCGGTGCCCGCCACCTGCATCTCCTGCGGGGTCGGGGAGAACTGCGGCTTCGGGTGCGAGAATCTCTCGCGGCGGTTATGCATCTTCTCCTCGGCTTCCTCCCTGGAGAGCCCGGCGGCCACGGTGCGGCGGCTGTCGGCGAATGTTTCGCGGCCTATCCTGCCGTTGGTTATTGATATTATTCTGTATTCCATATTGCTGATTTTGTTAGAGTTTATAAGTTTTAACCTAAATAGCGGCTTTAATTGTCGCCCAGGACCTTAAAGGAGATATACCTGCCCCCGTCGCCGTAAGCAAAACGCTCATCGCCGGGGCCATCGAAGAACGCCCAGCCGAGGTTGTCACCCTTTATGGTTTCGACCTCCAGGGGGTTGTGCTCGAGTGGCTTATACGCCCTGATAATCGCGGTGCCCCCGCAACCGCCGTACTTCGCATTGTCGGCCGCCACCGGCGCGCTCCACCTGATGCGCTTGCCGATAAGTTGCGGGATAATGTCGCGCTCCAACATGCACTCGCGCTTCATTGCTCCGGTAAGGGCGTAGATGTCTGCCGCCGTGGTATCCGCTACGATGCCTATATATTTGTTGTCCCAGGAGAGTTCGGCGCCCTCGGAGGTACCAGAGGCGGGGAAGATATGCAGGCCGAAGTCCTCCCCGTTGAGTGTGATTTTAACGCCCCATGACTTCTCGGCATAGCAGAGCTGCCGGCGAGAGAGGGTAAAGAATATGCCCCGAACAATGTCCGGGAACGGCGGGAAGCCGTCCATATTCCCGGAAAGCTGGTTGAGACGGTCGGCGAGGGCGCGCTCGTTCACGCGGAAAGCGGTTGAGCCGTAGCCCCAGGTCAATGTAATTTTTTTCATAATGCTTTGTATTTTAATTATTTCGTTTCGTGTTGATTTTGCAAATATAACACAATAATTTGATTATTTGAAATAATCCATAGCGGATTTTGGGAGGTCGATGTCAGTGCGGACGACATACCGCTCTGTCATCGCGGTGGAGGTGTGGCCGGCGAGCCTGCTGATGTCCAGGATCGGGGCGTGGAGTTTGGCGAGGTTGGTGCAGAAGCTGATGCGGGCCGTGTGGCTGCTCACAAACTGCCACTTCTCGCCGGTAAGGTCGCGCCCGGCCCTGTGGACCTTCACGCGGTCGCGGATGCCTGCCCGCTTACAGAGGCGGCGGATCGCTTTGTTATACCCGGCCGTCGAGAGTTCGAGGCCGCTGTCCTGGACGTAGTGGATACAGTGCAGGACCTTATCTCCGCAAGGCACGGTCGCCCGAACTCCGGTCTTCTGGCTCACATAGTCGAGATACCCGTCGGCGATATTTTCGCGGCCTACTCTCCTGATGTCGGATATACGCATACCGGTATAAGCTCCGATCAGGAATTGGCAGAGCACCGTGCGCTCCTCGTCCGATTTGACAGGCACCGCCGCCAGCCGCTCCAGCTCCTTGCCCGTAAGGTAGGTTTTTTGGGGCTTCTCGCCGCGAACTTTGAGAATATCGCGAAAGTCCTTACAGATGTCCGCCTCGTCCTCATAACGCGCTAAAATGCCCTTAAAAACGGCGAGATATGTTTTTGCGCTGCTCGCGCAGACGGAGGCGGCCAGGGCGTCGCGGAATTCATAGAGCCGGGACTTTGTGAGGTCGTCCCAGTCGGCTACCCCGGCGGTCCGGAGGTGTTTGAGGAGGGCCGGGGCCTGGGCTCCGGCATGCTCCTCGATAACGTCGAATAGCGGTTTCATAGTCAGGCGCGGTTATGCAGTTCTATGATCCGCAAATTCTCGGTCCGGAAGTAGGCCGGGAAGGCGTCAGCGTCAGTCATTGTCGGGTCAATGTAGATGAGTCCGCTATCTTCTTCCTCCCACTCCCTCTCCTCGTCCGTCAGGCCCTCAAGGTATTTATCATAGTCCTCAAGGGTGATGTAGAGGCCCTTATAGCCGTTCTTCTGGCAGTAAGCCATAGCGACCTCCAGGAGCTCTTCCTCGCAGCTCGCTTCGAGTTCGAAGGTGTCGAGCGAATACCCGCAGCCGCACCATATACCAATTTCCCATTTTTTCATAACTCAAAAATTTTAAAGTGAAACAAAATTGTTAGCGCAGTCGATAAGGTGGCCGAGCTTCTCGAACTTCTGGCCCTCCGGCTGGCGGCTCCAGTCGATGTGAGAGTACAGAGCGTCGCAGTACACTATCGCCTCATAGGAGATTGTCCCCGGCTCGTCGCCGTCGATGAAGCCCCGGAAGGCATTAAGGACCATAAGGCAGAGGCGGGAGTCCGTGCAATACTTGCGGCGGTTGGTGCCGGCGGCCTCAAGGTGAAAGCGCCCCTCGGCGTCCTTGCGCCAGGTGTAGCGGTTGCCGTTCGTGAGCTCCAGGCCGATGGCCGGGCCGCGCTCTGACAGCAGGTGACAAACAGATGTGATTTTTGCCATAGTGCGAAAAATTAAAAGTTAAACATTTGAGCCCGGCGGCGGTAACGATCCGCCGCGAGTCCGTGCCGGGCTGCCTTCAGGGGTTATGCGTTCTCCCAATATGTCCACGTGTGCAGCTTGTCCGGGCCATACCGCTTCCACCAGTTCTTCAGGCGCTTGACAAAGCCCTCGCGGACGCCCTTATAGGCCGCTAACAGCGCGATACGCATCTCCTCGCTCATAGGCTCCTCCGCTCCATAGTGTCCCGCCTGGTCGCTCCAGTTGAAGACCCCGCACCCGAAGTCACATAGCGCGAGATTCTTGCCCTTCTCGAGTTTCTCTATTTCCTCGTCCAGGTCCTTATGCCCTGGGCCGTGCAGGTTCTGGCGCTCGAAGTATTCGTAGGTACGCACGGCCTTCCGCCAGGCCCTCACCTCCTCTTCCGGCTCGTCCGGACGGCAAAACTCCGTTTCGATTGTCGGCTTTTTGATGCCCACGCACCGGCCGCCCGCCTCGACAAGTGCCACGAAGTCATCGACCCAGCGTTTCGCCGTGTCCTCGCTCATATACTTGCGGAGTATCGCCAGGCGTTCGGCTTTGCTTTGTGCCCCTTTCGCCTCCGGCTCCCGGTATCCCCAGACTTCAGCATCGATATGGCTCTCCCCGATCATCCAGCTCGGGGCGTGTTCCCAGTCCTGAAACATTAGTTCCGGATCCTCCTCGTCCTTGTGGAGCTCATAGCAGGCCGCCAGGAACTCGTCGCGGTTTTTGTAGTCCGTCAGTTTGAGCCAGGCCCCGCCCAGGCTTCCCTCGTTGTACTTGCGGTAAGTGCCGACATACACGGCGGCACCTTCCGGGGCCGTTTTGGCCCCCTCCAGCTCGCCCTCGGCCTTCTCCCCGCTGCGGCCCGCGACAATCGCGTTAACGGCGTACAGGGCCTTCTTGCTGAATATCCAGCCGGCCCCGCAGGACAGACGGGAGTTAAAGCGCCCGCGTTTCGCCAAGAAAAATTTCCTGTTGCCATAACTTAAAAATTTTAAAAATTAACTCTGTGCCCCGTGCCGGTATCGGGCCGGCCTTCGTCCGTTCGGGGCTCCGGGCTTTATGCCCTGGCGGTATTTTGTGCGTCCGCTGTCCTGGCCGCCGTCCTGGCGGGGCGCGCCGGGCGAGTCTCAAAAACAGGGTGCCCGGTTGCCGGCTCGCGCAGCTGGAAAATTACGCCCGCAGCGGCATTTATTTCGGCGATACACTGGAGCCGGGCCGTATTTTCGGCGCTATCGGCGATAATTGAGCAATAAATCAATTTCCCCGCGAAATTTCCCGCCTGGAGGTCAAAGGCCCTGAAGGAAGCCTCACCCGCGAATTTTGCGTATAAGTAGCAATCCATATTTCTAAAAACTTTTAATATATCCATACTCGATTTTGCTCCTGTGTTCGATATTCAGGCGCGCCTGCAGGTGCCTGGCGCTCCGGCGCCAGTACCGGCGGAGGAAGGGCGTGACAATGCCCGCGCGGCGGTAAATTCGCCTGGAGGTGGCCAGAAGGGCGTAATACACCCGCGTCGCAATGTCGCTGATTAGATCCGTAGTGAATTCGACAAAATCAAACCTTTGCATAATGTTTCGGGCCTTCTTTATCCTGCCGGCCTCGCAGTTTAAAAATTTGGAACTCTCCCCGGAGTTGAACCGGGCGCCTGGATTGACGGCGAACCTGCAAGAGCTGGAGGTTTAATCTTTTATGATCCAGTATTCGACGCGGTAAAACCTATTTGACGCCTTCCCGGAATTTGGCAGTGCGCCGTATCGGTTGCAATAGTCAACGCGGAATCCGTTACCGAATTTTCCGTAATACCGGTACGCTTGGAGGCCCTTTTTCGCGGAAATATATCCGCGTCCCGTGGCGGCGTGGTGACATTCCAGGCGGCCCGCCTTAAGCATCGACAAAAACAAGTTGTTGCAGATGTCGCCCCGATTCAGTTCGGCGGCAAAGAAATTGAGATCCTCATTCATAGCACAGGGATTTTTAAAAGATTTTACAAACTGTCGTAAAAAGCCTTCAGGCCGTTTGCGACATTTACCTCGCGGAACAATTCAGCACGGAGCCCAGGAGCTGCCCGGCGTTTCCCGTGGCGGGCCTTCCATGCGTCAACAGCCGCCGCCGTTGCGGCCTCCATCGCGCGCCCGACGACTAATTTGGCGACATTCTGGAACCGGTATGCCTCCCAGGTACGGTTGATATAGTGGGCTTTTTTTGTGAGGCAGAAGCCATCAGGTCCCCGAAGTTTTGCGACGTGGTTAAAACCGTCGCGTGAGTACTGGAGGCCGGCGGAGAGCTGCCAATTACCGCACGAGCGGGAAAAATCGTAATAAACAGGTTTCATAACTTAAAAAATTTTAAAAACACTTTGCGCCGGCCCGGGTAACGATCCCGGCGAAGCTCCAGAGGGCCGGCGGGCTAAACTACATCAATTCTGATTCAATTTCCTCGAGCTGGACCGCGACGGACTCCTGATTCAGGGTTTTTTTCACTGTCGCGACAAACGGAACCAGCGCCGCGCGGGCTTCCTGTCTGGACTGCCCGAAAAAAAGGATCTCGATTTTTAGGGTATTCTCGACGACAAAAACGCCGGTGCCGTCGTTGTGCCTATATATGCCGGTTGCCTCCGTGATCGTGCCACCGTCAAAATAGCTGCATACCAAATTTGAAAGGACCTTCGACGCCTCCAGGGTACTAATTTCCTGGAGCTTTGAATCTTTGTCATTCAGGCCGACGAAGAGCGTAGCCTTGCAAATGCGCGGAGAAATTTCTACCTTTGCCATAACTTAAAAATTTTAAAAACGCCCGGGGTGCCTGTCGAGAGATACGCGGCC
>CAVAID010000006.1:0-36734 GCA_963588685.1 bacterium | reverse complement strand
TCCTTCGTATCGCTGACACAAATATAACACAATTTTTTGATATAGCAAAACTTTTACAAAAATTGTTGCATATTTTTGCAAAATAAATTTGTTTAAGAATTTTCTAAATCTTTTTAAAAAATGGATCTGACCGACAGACAAAAAGCCGTCCTAACTTGGGCCGCCGCTGAAAAAATCGAGAACTGGCAAACGATTTACATTTTAGCTTCCGACAAATCGGTAAAGAATTTTGAAGGCCGGTATTTGGTTTCACAGGTCTCAAATTGGAAGCGACAAGATAAGGTTCAAATTTTTTACCGAACCCAGCTCGAGAGATTTCGGAAGCTCCAGGCCGGCAAATTATCCGGGCCGGTTGAAGCTTCGCAAAATAAGGGGGATTTTAGCGGCGTAAAGGATGAAAGCGAGGAAAGTATAGGGGAAGGGAGCGAAAGCCCGAAAAACGGCCTAAAAACGGCCAAAAACGGCAAAATCGACTACCTGGACAGGCGACAACTCTTGTCAGAGCTGAATCGCTTGGCGAACAACCTTACCGACATCAAACAACGGACCGACATTATTAAAATTATTGCTGACCTGGCAAAAATGAAGGAGAGCGACGCTAAAAGCGCGGATATAAGGAGGTTTTACCTGCCATTGAGCTGCGCCTCCTGCGAATTGTACCAGGACGCCAGGGGCCGGAAGGCCCAGACGTCCGCCGGATCCGGCGAGGAGCCCGGGATTTAGTTCACATTATTGCTATAATGTGAACGAAAGCGATCCGGAGCGCTGCAGGGCTTCGAGGCGGGGGGGCCGCCGTCTGACTCCCGAAGGAGCCCCGGGGGGGGGCAAATCCAAGCGGAATCATAAGAGGACCCCTTTCCTCTAAATTTTTTTTCGTTTTTTTTATTTTTTACCACACCTTCCCTAACTATTTGATTGTCAATATCCTCGTTAATTTCTCGTTAGGTTTTCGTTAATTTTTCGCATATATTTACGAGGCAACTCATTGATTGTCAACACTCTCGTTGATTTCGCGAGGTTTAGTCATATTCTTTTCTTTATCCTACCTACCCGCGTAAAAGTAAAAAAAACCTAACGAAACTAACGAAAATCTTGTAACCTGCTGATTATCAACATCAATTCTCGTTAATTTGATTTTGAAATTAACGAAACCTAACGAGGGCGCTGATACACAACAAGTTAGGTTGCTGAAATCGGGCTATTTTTGGGGTTTATGGCTTCGTACCCCTGATTTTCGCGGGGGAGGGGAAAGGGAGGGGTAGCAAGATTTGTTGCAAATTGTTGCGGGATTTTTTAACTTTGGGGCGTATGGTAATGACGGAGAGGATACTGCGGCGGATGGGTCGCACGGATGCGGACTTCGGGGAGGCGGAGCTCGCGTATGTCGCCGATGTGATTGCGGCCTACAATGAGGAGCGTGCTGCAAGGGGCAAAGCTGTCGCGCTGCCTATGCGATATGTGGACATTGGCGGGGAGATTGAGGTGTCTGGGCACAGGCTGCGGTGCGTTGAGCGTCCCGCGAAGGTCTGGCCTCCGTGCGAGGCATGCAGCGGCTGTGCATTGTCGAAATTGTATCTGGGATGCAGCGACATCCAATGCTCGATTTTCGACAGGAGGGACCGGAAAGATGTTTGGTTTGTGGAAAATGAGTAGGGGGTATTGGCGGTTTATGGGTGTAAAAGTGGAAATTATGTACGGCTTATCTGCGCAGGTTGAGGGCGACGTGGAAAATTGGAGGAGGAGAGATGAACAGCGGTCTTGATGTGTTGAAGTCCGAGCTCCGGGCGCTTCTGGAGCCAGAGCGGGGTGAACTTTCCCGTGTCGGTCAGTCGAGGTCGGCCACGGAGCGGGTCGATGGATATGTGACCGTGATGCGGCGCGTGCTGGCGGCGTCGAGCCTCTGCTACATCGGCGGGGGTATGGCCTTCTTTGACGACAGCGCCTACTCCCGGCTAACCCCGCAGGAGCTGTCGATAGTGGTGAGCAATCTGCTGCCGGAATTCGGGGTTGGGGCGAGCGACTGCCGCAAGATGGGCGACATGCCGTTCGCGGTCATCTGGGAGCGGAGCTATGCGGCGGACTCGGGCAAGGTGTGCTTCACAAATTGCGTGTATGACATACGGCAGAATCAGGCGTACCCCTTCAACCGGAAGCATGTCACGGACTACCGACTGCCGTATGAGTGGCGGCCCGATGCGGGGTGTCCGAAATGGGAGGCTTTCCTTGAGGAGGTCCTGCCGGACGCCTCGGAGAGGGCCTGCCTGCAGGAGTTCTTCGGCATGTGCTATGTGGACCGCGAGAAGTACAGCATCGAGAAGATGGCGCTGTTCGTGGGCACGGGAGCGAACGGCAAGAGCGTGATATTCGACGTAATGAAGAACGTGATAGGCCGCGAGTGGGTTTCGTTCCTCTCGCCCGATCAGTTGATGGACAACAAGCAGCTGGTGAGCGTGGCGGGGAAGAAGTTGAACTTCGCCCCGGACATCCGGCGCAGCGCGGCCTTCGACAGCGGGCTGAAGGCTCTGTCAAGCTCGCAGGATGTGCAGGGCTGGCGCATCTACGAGGGCAACGTGGTCGTGAAGTGTCCGCCGCTGGTGTTCGCCTTCAACGAGATGCCGCATTTCCGCGATGATACGGATGCCTTCTTCCGGCGGCTGATGCCGTTCCAGTTCGACATCGTGATACCTCCGGCGCGGCAGAACAGGCGGCTTGCCGATGAGATATGTGCGAGTGAACTGCCGGGCATCTTCCGCTGGGTTATGGAGGGCAGAAGGAGGCTGGTGCAGAGGAAGGGCGCTTTTACGCGATGCGCGAGGATCGAGAGCGCGGTCGCGGCGCTGAAGGCAAGAGTGCGGAGCGAGCAGAGTCCGGTGCTGTCCTATCTGGACGGCGAGGGATATGCGGTGAGGCCGCAGTATGACGGCCAGCCTTTCGAGAAGGTGCCCGCCTCGCGGATTTTCGAGGGGATGGGCGGCAGGATAAGCAAGGACTCCATCACTCGGGAGCTCAACGGCTACAATGTGGCGAAGGATAGGGGCACGGAAGTGAGATACTATCTGTACCCTATTTGTACCGCTAAATCATAACGAATTGACAATCAATAATATCTATTTTCTATGAGAATTAAAAACGGAAAAGTTTACCTCGACAAGAAGCGGGATACGCGTGTCGGGAACTTTGTGTACACGATTGAGCCGGAGCACATCAAGGTGCAGGACATCAGCGCCGTGGCGATACACCGCATCAGCCGGAGGATACCAAAAGGTCAACTGCTTATGATGTTCCTGAAAGACCCGAAGGAGCACGAGCGCAGCCTGTGCAACTACGCCGCGATAATGTTCAACACGCTCTGCACCGTGCCGGACGCGCAGTTCTATCAGGAGATGTATGATGCGAGCATAGCCTGCGTGAACAGGCACAAGGACATCTACGGCCTGAAGGACGACATCAGCGCGGCGGAGGACGCGAAGATAGTGCAGGAGGAGCGCGACCTGCAGGCTGCAGCGCACGAGATAATCGAGAAGGCCGGTGGCGAAGAAGAAGCAGAGGGAGGCGATAGCGCAGAAGGAGTTTAACCTCCGGTGCCTGCGGCATCTTCGCGAGGGCTTCATCGCGGCGGGCGAATCCGAGTGGGTTGCGCGCGCGGATGAGGTCATTTCGCACTCCGAGGCAGACAATGCGGCATCGCGCTTGCGGGCGGAGAAATAGAACGGGCGGCAGGATTCCTCTTGCCGCCCATTTTCGGCGTTTTCGCGGCCCTAAAGGTCGTCGGGGTATATCGGATAGGTCGAGCAGCAGCAGTGCGGGTGTACGGGCACTGCAATCTCCGTAAGGGGATGTATGACCGAGCAGACCTCATCGCAGTCGGGGCAGTCGTATGTCGAATTGCGCTGCACGCCGTAGCCGATTGCGCCCTTCTTTGCATAGACTTGTATCTTGCCGTAGTGGAAAGCCTCGGCAATCATCGTCGAGCCGACCGCGCCTATCGCCTTGACGATGTTGCGGCTTATGCCCCTGCCGGAGTTGAGGTCGCCGTCCGCGATGTAGGACGCGGCGTAACCGCCCTCGCGCCGGGCATCGGATATGAGCATCTTGTAGGTCGGATTTTGCACAAGTTGGGATAGCGTACTGATGATGTCGGCCCGGGTGAGTTTCTGCGCGAAACCTATGGCGATGCCAGCCTCGATGATGTACTTCATCCTTGATATGTGCCTGTCGATGCGGTCGGTGGCCGTTTCGCCGCCGAGGTCGCGGAACACATAGGCGCGGATGCCCTCGGAATCATCTTCCGCTTCCGCCTCGGAAATGGCGAAGTCAACCCGCTCGTCTATGTCGTCAAGGATACCGTTGGAGAGGGCGAGCAGGATGCCGTTTACTTTTTTGTCAAGTCCGTTGCCGCCGGAGAAGGTAAACCCCTTGCCGAGTCTTCGGTAGAGTTCCGCCGCAGCGACAATCTCCGCAAGGGAGGGGCGCAGTTCATTCCTGACATCGCTCTCCACTCTCTCCATCTGGCGGATGATGCTGTCCATAGGCTATTCCTGGTCTAACCGCAGGTTGCTGATGACATTGGTATCCTGCTTTTTCTGCGCTTGTTCGGTCTGCTGCCCCACGTATTCCTCGTGGGCTTCGTTTATAACGCGGTCCCACTCGTCCGCCGTGCCGTAGCCGGAATTATAGGCGATTTCGGTTGCGGTCTGCTTGGAGAGGACGCCGACGCCGGTGAGCTGAACAATGGAGTTGATTGTCTCGCTCTCGCTCATAAAGACGAAAGGCAGAAGTTCCGCCTTGACGGAGAAGCGGTTGTAGTCGCTGCTCCTCTGCTGCTCTATGCCGTAGCCGTATTTAAAGAGCGCGGTGGCGCGGTCGAGGAACACTTGGTAGTTCATTGCGTCCTCCAGGGCCTTGAGGTAGGAGTCCGCAAAGAGCATCTTGACGGTAAGCGAGGACATGTCGGAGCCGGACTTGATTTCCGGGGTCTCCACGGCGAAGGAACCGCGCATAATGTCCTTCTCGAGGATGTTGAGCTGATCCGTGAAGCTCTGCGCCGCATTGGCCGGCTCGAGGTAGCCTATCTTGGCGTTTGGGTCGCTGGAGTCAATGCGCTGCGGCGTGCCGTCAAGGCTTGCCACCACCTCCATATCCTGCCCGATGGTGTACAGGATGCGGAGCGCATAGGCCGCATTGTTCTCGCTGAACTGCGAGATGGCGATTTCATAGTTCTCGATGAGATTCTGGCTCGGAGCCCAGAACGGCCCGCCGTAGCGGTGGTAGGCGATAGGACACTCCTGAAAGTTGTGCGGACGCCTCGGCTCATCTACCTGCCAATCCTGTTCCTTCCCATCTTTGAAGCTCTTGCGGTAGCGGATGTAACTGGTGTCGTCCCAGACATCAAGGAAAGTGGCCCTCTCCCCGTTCTCGTCATCCTCGGTGTACTCGCGCCCGAAGAGAGAGAGCTCACCGGTCATGCGGTCATAGTGCGGGTACAGGATGTCGCCCTTCTCATAGGAGAAGGTGCGCCAGCCGACCTTGTTGCGGGAGAGATAGAAGCAGATGGCGCAGTCTCCGGTCTTACCGTCGGAAGAGAGCGCCTCGTGGATTGCGACCTCGATGTTCTTGTCCTCCCATCCCTCGCGGAAGTCGGCGAGCCAGTCCTGCGCCCCGGCCCCGTTCTTCACGCCGCGTACGAGGCGGTGGCTCACATTATTGCCAATGAGGGCCGTAAGGCGTTTTGTGTGGATTCGTGCCTGGAAACCCACGGCGACGCGGCTCTTGATTTTCTGGTAGAGCTTGTTGTCGCTGTCTTTGGATATGGGGTTGGGATAATACTTCATCGAGTTGATGTTGTGCGAGTTGACATCATACTCGCGCATAAAGTCAGCCTGCGTGAGCAGTTCGTATGTCAGCGGATCGACGGAATAGTCGGCCACAGCGCCGAACTTCCCGCGAGGCCGCTCGGAGAGCCCCGGCCCCGCAAGATTGGCGGGGATAAGCCTCTTGAAAGCCTCCTTGACGCGGATTTTGTCAGGGGAGATGGAGTCGATAGTGATGCTCATAATTCTATAAGGATTTTACAAATTTTCAAAGCCTTTGCGGATTCGCGTGGAGTGCCGTCCCATAAGCGATTCAACCATAAAGAGAGCCTCGATGAAGTCGGGGGAGTGGCCAATCTCCAGCTTCATCTGCGGCTTCGCGATTATCTCGAAGCGTCCCTCGTTGCTGTCCTTGCGCTTGAGGGCGGCGCGTTCCTCCATAAGGCGGTCGCGAACGCAGAAGGTGTTGTGCTTCCTGTCGGTGTAGCGCCGGTTGAGCAGTTCCTCCGAGATAGAGTATTCCCGCTGCTTCACGGCCTTCACGAATTTCTCGGCGCACTCGGACTTGAGATTGTTCCAAAGGCGCGGGTCGGATGCGGCGGACTTGTTGTTGAACGGCACGGCGTTCTTGATGAGGTCTTTGAGCCAGAGGCCGAGGCCATTTGCATCATAGGTAAAGTTGTCCTCGCGCACCCCGTTCTTTTTCAGGAACTTCTTTATAAACGGCACGACCTCATCGGACGGAGCGCCAACCCAAGCCTCGAGGTCGCTGACATGATGACCGTCAAAAGCCCAAATCACGAAGAAGTCGCCGGTAAGGGCCACGTCGGCAGAGGCGCGCATCACGCCGTTGCGACGTTCCGTGTTGTTGAAGAAGCCGTCCATATCCTCCATAGTGAGCAGGCTTGTACCGCTGTCTATGTCGCGCCAGATGCCGCGCATATCGTTCACGACCGCGCCGCCGCCCTTTGACGCGAGTCGGGACACATACCTCTTGTCGGTCGTCTGGAGAATCTTGTTGTCGGAATAGTCGCCCTCGATGAACTGCATCGTCAGTATCATATCCTGCGGCTTTAGGTCAGGATTGCCAAGTGTAAGCAGGTCAATCTTTTCCTTCGCCTTCGGATTTGCATAGACCTCCTGCCAGGTATCTCCCCATGCGATAGCATTGATGTCTCCGCCGTAGTTGAACATATAGCGTTTCTTGCCGTCGCGCTCGGGAATCACGGTGTCCGTTTCGGGGTCGATATACCACTCGAGGAATTTTCGGAGCTTGTTGCTCCAGCCTACCGGATTGCAGGTAGCAAGCACCTGCGACTTCACGCCGGCGGTGTTTCGGTTTACGGAGAGGAAGTCGAAGATGATGTCCACATTCTCCCTCGTGTGTTCAGGCAGCTCCTCGATGTCGATGTAGGCCATTTCCGCGCCACGGAATCGGTCGGAAACCTTGCCGAGATCCTGCAGATGCTCCATTTTCATCGTCGCGCCTTTTCCGTCGAGAAATGACCACTCGAAGTAGGAGTCCTTCGGTATGCCGAAGCCTCGGAATATCGGCTGGCTGGACTTCCACGGCCCGCGCTTCACATCGTCCTCGTATTTTCGGAAAGCATAGAGCGAGACATCGGGATTAAAGATGTAGCCAAGTGCCTTGAATAGGGCGACCCACGACTTTCCTCCGCCTTTCTTTCCGCCTATAATCAGCAAGTCCGCATCCGCCTCGCATACCCTTTCCTGGAACCCCTTCTGCGGGACGAGATCATAAATCGGCTTTCCCTGCGACTTCAGCTTGAGATTGTCATCGCGAAGCTTCTCGATGAACTCGTAGGAATAGACCTCCTGGCCGCTGTCAAGGAACACCGGGTCAAGGTATATGCTGTCATCTCTTTGCTTTGCCATACGATTACAAAGTTGGAATTTTTATTGAAATAATCTGAAATAATTATTTCACTTTATCATTTCCGTTTACATATATTTGTCAGGAACTAACAAAAATGTTTCTTTATGAAAACAAAGATTCTGGCAGCTCTTAAAACCGAGTATAAGACTTCGGGGTTAAGCGAAAAGGCATTTGACGGGGTAGCCTCTGTCCTCGCGAAAACCGTCACCAACGAGGATGAGATAGAGGGGGTCATCAAAGCCGATGAAACCAAGAGCCTCATCCGGGCTTTCCAAACCGATACCGACAGGGTGCGTACTGAAAAAGCGCAGCTGCAGGCCGAGTTTGAAAAGTACAAGACGGAGCACCCTGCGGAGAAGCAGGAGGACAAAGGCAAGGAGGACGAGCCCGAGAGCGAAACGGCGAAACTGCTGAAGCGCATCGAGGCGTTGGAGCAGGAGAAGAAGGAGCGTGACCTCAAAACCACACGCGACGCTATCATCTCTGCGGTACGCAAGAAGATGAAAGACTCCGGTTCCGACAATGAGAACATCCTCGACCTCGTTTTGGAAAAGACGGAGGTCAAGGACGGCGACAAGGCGGACGACATCGCGGAAAAGCTCAAATCCGAGTATGACACCACTTTCACGAAGTTCTACGGCGACGGCCCCGCGCCCCGGTACCATCAAGGCAAAACGCCGGAATACAAGGGCAACGAGGACGACGATTTTGTGGCCAAACTGCGAAGCAACGGGATGCTACCGCCAAAACAAGGCTAACAATCTTTTCTAAAAACAATTCCGTATGAAGAGTTCTTTCAACGCTTTTGGCAGAACAAAGGATGAGTTCGGAAACCTACTCATCCCGGTATGGCTCGGCAATGTCGCGCCGATACCTGTGGGCGGAGTTCTTGACAGGAGCTACCTCAAGGCAGGTGCTCTCTATCAGGCGGGTTGCCCTATCAACATCTCCGGGAAGGTCATCAAGCCTTTCCTCGTGATGGAGGTGACTGCGGTCGCTTCCGGCAAGATTACCGTTAATGTCGGCGGTTATGGCATCGTGCCTACGACCTCTGACTTCGTGCAGCTTGTCGCGGACGACAATTCCTCTCTCGCCGCCGCATCGGCCATTACCGCCGTTGCCGCCGGTGCTGACGCGAACACTTATGTCCTTACTACCGCCCTCTCCGGCGCGGCGAAGGGCAATGTGATCGTCCTCTCTCCTTCAAGCGAGGGCGCATCTGCGCCTAATGCTTATCTGTACAACGACATCTACATCGGCAAGGACTTCGACGTAGCCGCCGAGGAAACCTCCGCGAGTGGCGCTGCCGTTATGTATAATGCTGCCGGCATCCTTATCGGACGCACTCCGGCCGACCTCATCAAGGCTCGTATGGCCGCAGCTGTGCCGGGAGTATATCAGCACGTTGAATAATAAAAGGGTGTAACTATGGATACAGCAACATCACAATACTACGACCTCGTTGCCCGCGCCTTCCGTGGCGATGTGACGAGCAAGAGGCTCCAGGGTTTCCTCGACAATACCCTTGCGCAGAAGTACAACGGACTTAACCTCCGTGGCTTCAGCTGGGCTTCCGATATGCAGCTCGACTTTACCTATGAGCAGGTGCAGAAGGAGTTCGGCATTACCGCGATGGCCAACTACTACGACCTCGACTCTCCGGCGGTTCCTCGCGGAGCGGAGGGCGCGACAATCCTCACCGGGAAGATTCCGAGGATGAAGGATGTCATCTACTTCAACGAGGACAAGTACCGCAAGCAGCTCATTACCGAGAGGATTTTCGGAGCGGACAGCGATGAGGCGGTAAATGCGGCGAAGGAGAAGCTCTTCGCCACCCTCGATGACCTTATTGGGGGCCACACCAACTCCCTCACTTACCAGAGGCACCAGATGGTTTCCGCCGGCAAGCTCACGCTTACCGACAGTAACAACCCGAAGGGTATCTCCGGTGTGACCTTCTCCGCCGGCGTGCCTGCGGCTAACAGCAAGAAAGTCTCCGTTTGGCGCGGCGATGCCGCCCGCAAGTGGTGGACCGACAAGGGCACCTATGCTACCGAGGGCGCAAAGGCCGATGTCATCGGCGACCTGCAGGAGTGGCTCCAGCCAATCCTCGACAAGGGGATTAAGGGCCACCTTGAGGTTGATGCCACTTTCCTCCGCAAAGTCCTGAAGCACTCCAGCGTGCTGAAGAACATCGCGCTGAACATCTGGCCTACCGGCGATACTTCCAGCACCTCCGCAGCCGCTGCGGTGCTCAAGGAGGACACCCGCAAGTCGGTGTTCGAGGATCTGCTCGGCATTTCCGTTGAGGCTATCGACAGCCGCGTAGCCGTTGAGGTTTACGATAAGGCTTCGAAGTCCCTCAAAAAGACCGAAATCAACGCCTTCAACAGCGATGTATTCGTATTCGTGCCGGAGACTATCGGCGAAGTTCTCACAGTAATGCCTATCACCTTTGAGAGCGCAGCTGCTACCTATGGTCGATTCTATGACGGGCGTCTGCTTGTTACCATCCAGGCCGATGCCGTGAACAAGTGCCAGGAGTTCAGGACCGAAATGACCTCTCTCGTCGTTCCGGAGGCTCCGCAGTATATGTTCTACATCTACCCTTGCGACTAATCCAAAACAGACGGTAGGCTATGGCGGCATATACCATAGAGACTTGGCTTCGGGGTAAGGTCGATTTCGACTTTACCTCGGAGGCCATAGCCGCGATTCTCTATGATAGAGGCATCGCGGGCGGAACGGCTTTGTCGGAGGTTTCGGAGAAGGACAGGGACCTGTGCTACGCCGACCTTCTGATGTATGCTGCCTCTTCCTCCGTCCGGTCATCCGGGGAGTACATTTCCGACAACGGCTACCAGATGCAGAAGGCATCCCGCAACGTGTATGACCGCAAGACGATGCGCGACAACGCCCTGCGGATATACAAGAAGTGGGACGACTCGAAAGCGGAGACGGTTTCGGGCGCCGGGTTTAAGATGAAAAACTTGTATTAGGGCTATGTATAATCCTCAATTCCCTTTCACGATGAGAGTTCTCCGAGGCGGCGTTGACGCGCACGGAGACCCTATTGTCGATGATGAGGGAAACCCTACCGAGGTAGCCGTAAAACTGGCCGCCGTGGTGATGTATGATAATCAGCCGACCTTTGACGCTGACGGCAACTTCATCACGGAAGAAGTGGACAGCATCAACTTCGGCTATCGCCAGAGTTCCATGAACACCATGCGGCAGGGGGATGTGATTGTATCCGACTACAAGATTTCGTGCCCGATGTTCCTGACGCCGCTCAACCCGGGCGACATTCTGGAGCTGACTGACTACGAAAAGACCTTCAGAGGCGTGGTAGTCAAGAAGGACTGCTTCAATCTCGGCGTTTTGATTTGGTTTGACCGCATCAAAAACGAATAGTGATGAGCTTGGTATCGAACAATGATAAGAGGATTCAGGCCGCCTTCACGAGGCTCCAAACCCGCAAGGATACCGTTATCCCGGCTGGAATGGAGAGCCTCCTGGCGGAAGCCGTTGCTCTTGCCCTTGATACCCACGATGAGAGCCACCAAAGGCACATCGAGTCCGGCGACAACTATGGCTGGCTGATACTCCACGATGGGGTTGAAGTCAAGCGGTATGTCAAGGCTGGGAAGGACCATACGGGCGAGGCTAATTTGGCTCTTGACCAAGTGGCCGCGAAAGTCAAGAAACCGGGTTGGATCGGGATAGTGATGGCGGGTATGCACCCGAAGAACGTCTATACCGTTGACTACGAGATTGATATTCTGGAGTATGTTATGTCCCTCACTTGGGATATGTTCAACAGACACTTTAAGAAGTTTGCTATATGAACGACTTTGACATCAGCGATATTGAGGCTCGCCTCAAGACAATCGTCCGTGATGAGCTGAAGGTTTCGGCTACCGTTTACAACAACAGGCCGAAGTCTGCGGAGATAAGCGGCAACGATTTCTGCGTAGTCAAGGTCTCCGGCACGGTCCGTGATATGGCGGCTTATGGCGAGTGTACGGTCAGCATATATCTCTTCGCGAAGGACATATCCAACCAGAAGAACGGCAAGAAGCTCTCCGTGATGTACAAGAAGCTCGCGGCGGGGCTGCCCTATGATGACGACCGCTACCTCTTCGATGAAACCCCCAACATTGTCGGCGACACTGCGGATGACTATGGATTCCATGCAAGGATAGTTCAAATTCCTACAATCATTAAAATCAAATAACTATGTCAGCAACTCTTACCAAAGCAATGCTGGATGACCTCCACAAAGGAAATGCAGCAATCTCACTCCTCCCTTATACCGCAGGCGGCGTAAGCCTCGAGGGGCTGAACTTCGCGGACGCGGACCAGATTTTCACGGAGCAGGATACCTTCACCCTCTCCCCGAGCGACCCGTCCACCAACGCCTTCAAGATTGACCAGAACGATGAGACCATCGACTTCGACTTCGAGAACGGCGACTGGACAATCAACGGCAACATCCCTTCATTCGCCACCGCCGTACTCGATTACTTCTTCGAAGATGGCGAAACCATTACCACCGGCATAACCGGCCAGAACGGCACCAAGTACACCGGCAAGGGATATGGCGAGGCAAAGGAGGTTGAGGTTTCCGTACTTGTCGAGTCAAAGTCCGAGAAGACCGCGATTGTTCTCGGCCATGTCAAGCTCGTGGCCAATCCTCCGGCAATCGACGATCACCAGAAGCCGGGCTATGTGAAGATTGTCGGCTATGTGCTTGCCAACCCGAAGGGCGCGAAGTTCGGTGTTATCAAGGCCGCATAGGTTTCAGCCGAATAAACCGAAGATTTGGGGCGGGTGTGGATGAGAAACGCCCGCCCTTTCTTAAATCCCAAAGCGAATGAGGAATCCAAGCAAACAGGCGAAGCGGGAACTTCGCGACATTATGGCCGACGCGGAGACGACCGTGGCGATACCGGGGACGCACCGGAGCGTCAAGGTGCGCGGTATCAAGCCATACACCATAGAGCGGCTCACGCGGCTCTGGGGAGAGAGGGATATGCAGCTGCCGGAAAATTCATCCGACACGCTGAAAGGCGTATGCATAGACCCCTATTTTTCCGTCAAATGCGCCTGTATTATCGCACTGAACTCCTATTGGGGGTTGCGGCTTGCCTACCCGTTCAAGTGGCGGATTTGGGCGTTTTTGAGGGGTTATGGCGAGGAGCAGATGGAGCCTATCATCGCGGAAGGTAAAAAAAAACTTCCGCTCGCGCCGTTCTGGAGGAATATGGCATACTTGACGGATATGAGAGCGGACTGGATGCGGATGACGGCAAGGGAAGCCGAGACTTTCCGAGCCGAACTGATTTCGGCCGCGAGTGCGCCTTCATCCAGAAGTACCCCGGCTACGGACAGCCAAGACGGTGTTTAGGCCGGTGGGAAAGGAATTGGGGGTATCGGTGCGTGCTGACCATGCCGCAGATAGAACTGATGCAGGCGGATTTGCCGCACACCCTCTACGATTATAAGGGGAAGCCGGACAGCGAGTGCGAAAGGCTGAACCGCGAGGCGATGGAGAAGGCCCGCGCACGGCGGGCGAAAAAAGCGGCCAGAGACCGCGAATATACATTGGACGAAGTATTTTCCGGGGCGGCCGATGAGTAGCCCCACAATCATAAGAAATTATGGCGAACAATATCGACAACCTCAATTTCAAGGTCATCCTTGACGATAAGGAGTTCAACACGAAAATCAAGGCAGACCTGAAACTTGCGAAGGACCTCAATACGCAGATGTCGCAGCTTCTCGATGTGCAGAAGAAGCTCCAGCTTCAGAACTCGGCGGCGCTCGGGCAGGAGAAGCTCCGCCGCGAGCAGCAGAAGACCGCGAGTGACGCCGTGAAGCAGCAGCAGCAAATTCAGCGCGAGCAGGACAAGACCGCAGCGCAGGCGGTCAAGAGTCAGGAGACTATCCGCCGCGAGCAGCAGAAGACCGCGAGCCAGACGGTCATAAACTCCCAAAAGGAACTGAAGGCGAAGTTGCAGACCGCGACCGCACAGGAACGGCTCAACCGAGCCCAGCGGCGGGGGAGTAATCTGCTCGCCGGGCAGAGCGGCCTTCTCCGGCAGCTGGGCACATACGCCGCGACCTACTTCAGCGTCCGTACTGTAACGAGCTTTATCTCCTCGCTCGTGAGGGTCAGCGGAGAGTTTGAGTTGCAGCACCAGACATTGAAAGCCATACTTCAGGACACCGACGGCGCGGACAAGATATTCAATCAGTTGCAGAAGTTGGCGGTAGTGTCGCCGTTCTCGTTTTCCGATTTAACCTCCTATGCGAAGCAGCTCTCCGCGTTCTCCGTGCCTATGGAGGAACTCTACGATACTACCAAGATGCTTGCCGATGTGTCCGCAGGTCTCGGAGTGGATATGTCGCGAATTATCCTCGCCTACGGTCAGATTCGCAGTGCGGCGTTCCTTCGCGGCCAGGAAGTTAGGCAGCTCACGGAGAGCGGCATTCCCATCCTTGCCGAACTCGCGAAGCAGTTCAGCGAGATAGAGGGTAGAATGGTATCCGCAGGAGAGGTGTTCGACAAGATTTCCCTGCGTGAGGTGCCATTTGAGATGGTCGAGAAGGTGTTCAAGAATATGACCTCCGAGGGTGGCAAGTTCTACAATATGCAGGAGGTGCAGGCGGAGACCTTGAAGGCAAAGGTGAAGAACCTCGGCGACCAATATGACATTATGCTCTACCAGATAGGGCAGGCGCAGGACGGGGTGCTCAAAGGCAGCGTGAATATGCTTGCCGACATAATGCAGCATTGGAAGTCAATCGGCAGGGTCATTGTTACCGTCACTTCCGCTTTTGGCGCGTATGCAGCGGCTCTCGCAACCGCGTGGGTAATCGAGAAGGCCCGCACAGCCATTAAGTTCGTGGATACCCTTTCTGCGCTGACCGCGAAATACCATAGCCTTACGCGGGCGCTGACGGTGTACACCCGTGCAATGACGATGGCGGGCGGCGCCACGAAAGCCGGTCTCTATGGGGCCGCGCTCGGCGCGGTAACGGCGCTCGGCATGGGCATAGCGCAGCTGATAAAGAGCGCGACGGAGCTCAACCGCGAGCTTGACGAGATTGCAGATACGAAACTCGATGAGTCCAGCAAGACCATAGACGGGCTCAATACCCTTGTTTCGAAGCTCGATGCGGCCACGAAGGGCTCGCAGGACTACCGCGATGCCATCCACGAGTTGAACAACAAGTATGGGGACTATCTGCCAAACCTCATCACGGAGAAGAACACCCTCGATGAAATCAAGGTGGCGGCCAACAGCGCGGCGGAGGCTATCCGTAACAAGGCGCAGGCGTCCGCGCTTGCGGAGGGCAGCGACAAAATCGGGGCGAAGTACAGCAAGAGGCTCAATTCCAACCAGAACATAATCACATCAAGCCTCAAGACACTGTTTCCATCCGTGGGCGAGAAGGATACGGCGAATATCTTCAAGCTCTTCAAGGATATTCTCGATTCCGGCGAGACGGACTCCGGGCAAGCAATGATGCAGGCGGTGGATGCCTACCTCGGGCAGAAAACGGATTGGGTCGGCGTCGGGCAGAACAGTATCCAGCGCAGCCTGTGGGATGCCGTGAGCAATTATGCAAAGAACTTGCAGAAGTGGGACGCGGAGATAGCGAAGTATAACGAGAAGCTGGGCATTGTCTTCGATGATGATACCCCGCAGTCAAAATTCGAGCAGGAAGCGCTCGCGGCTATTGACGCCTACTACGCAAAGCGAGAACAGGCGATCCGCAAGATGCAGCTCTCCGAGGAGGAAGCCGGCAAGATGCTGGAGGATTTGCAGATTGAGCGGCTGAAGAACGAAATACTCTTTTATACCGGCGGCGGCATCTCTCTCGGCGATACGGAAATCGGCAACGGCGTAGTCCGCAACGACATCGCGCAGAAGAAGCAGGCGGAGCTTGCGAAACTCACAGCAAAGCCGACAAAGGGAGCGCGGCTCGTTCAGGAAGCCCTCGCGAGCGTGGGCGTGAAGTCGAGCGGCGGCGCGTGGGGTCTGTGGGCCGACGAAACGACCTCGTTCACGGCCGACGGCTACTATAAGACTCTCGACGAGCAATGGCAGTCTGTCGAGCCGGATTTGAAGCGCGCAAAGGAGCGCTTTATGTCGATAGCGGGCATACCGTTTGACGGGGCTGACATAGCCGAACTTAACGAGGAGGCGCAAAGCGCGTACAACGAGGTTAAGAGCTATGAAAAGAAACGCGATGCGGTTCTTGCCATAGCGGAAAACCTCGGGTACAATCTCGGCTCGGTCAAGACGGAGAAGGGCAGTAAGACAGGCAAGAGCCCGGAGCAGGCCGCAATCGAGCTCCGCATAGACACAATCAAAGAGTTACAAAGCGTCTATAAGTCACTCCTCAAAGACGGATATTCATCCGAGGATATAGGTGCCCTTATGGACATTTACTTTGCCAATGTGAGCGAGTCCGTGCGGCGCAACCATGACTATTGGGCGATGCTCTCGAAGGAGGCCGATAACCTTGCCAAGTATGATGCGACGGCCGCCGCCAAGTTGCGTACCGACATCTCCGGCGGCCAGATGGAGGAGAAAGGCGACGCGAAGAAGGATGAGCTGAAGAAACTTGCCGAGAGTCAGAAGTACCTTACCAAAACGGAGGCGCTCCTTGAGAAGTTGAAAATTACCACAAAGGATGTATTCGGCGAGGGTCTTACCCTTTCCATCCGTGAAGCCCTGCAGGACCTGGAAGAGGAGGACGGGAAGATTACGCAGAAGGCCGAGGAGATGCGCCAGCAGATAGCGCAGAGCGAAGCGGCGTACAGAACGAAGCATAGCAAGGAGGAGTGGGATGCCTACAAGAAGAGCGCGGAAGATGCGGTTAATGCGTGGGTCGAGGCGGAGAGACGGGCCAGCCACGATGTGCGGCAGGAAAAAATCAAGGACCTCGGCAATTCGTTCCTTACGGACTTCTTTAAGGACAAGCACAAGGATGTTTCCCGCCTTGACCAAAAGACGCTCAATGAACTGGAGTCCATCCTGAAACTCATTTCGGATAACCTTTCCGACGGGGACATCGAGAAGCTCATACCGGCGGAGCTGAAGTCCCGCGCCGAGGCGGTAGGTATTTCGCTCGAGGACATCATCGAAGCCATCAAGGCGGCAAGGGATGAGCAGGAGAAGGTACTCGATGAGAAGTTCTGGGACAAGCTGCTTTCCAATATAGATACCGTCTGCGGGTATATTGGCGATCTGGGCGATGCGCTCGCCAAGTTTGGGGATTGGGGCGAGAGCCTCGGAGCGGCATTCTCCGCCGCCGGCAGCGTCGCGAAGAGTATAGCGACAATGCAGAAGTCCTTTAAGCTCACTACGGTTAATGATAAGGGCGAGACGGTACTTTCGACCGAAGGGAAACTCGGACTCATTGGCACGGCGGTTTCCGCAGTGTCCGATGTCCTTTCCACTATCGGCGACCAGATAGAGGCGAACAAGGAGGCGCAGGAGGAGTGGGCGCAGACGGTGTTGAGCACCGAATTGGAGTATCGTCGGCTGATGCTGGAGAAGTATGACTATGAGGAGAGCAATGTGTTCGGTATCGAGAGCCCTTACGAGAGGGCGAAAGCGGGGCTGAAGCAGTACGAGAAGGCGGCGGAAGAATTGAGGGGCGTAATGGAGGAACTCGGTGCGGGGCAGGTGCAGACCGGCACAAAACAGGGGCAGAACGCAAAGAACAACCTCTCATCTATGGCGGGAGGCGCGGCTGCAGGTGCGGCCATAGGCTCGGCGATTGGCGGCTGGGCTCTGGGTATCGGCACGGCTATCGGGGCGGTTGTTGGCGCGGCCATTGGCCTGTTTTCGTCCTCCGCCACCGGCGAGACGGTCGCAGTGTATGATAGCCTCCTTAACCACTATGGTTCACTGCTTGACACGGCGAACGATGAGGATCCGTTTGCGCTCAATCCGAGAATTATAGCGGATTATGACAAGCTGGACGACAAGACGAAGGAGATAGTTGACCATTGGGACGAGGTAAAGCAGATGATGGAAGAGGCGCAGGAAGCCCTCGAGGAAACCATTTCCGAGTTTGCCGGCGATATGGGCACGGAACTGCGCGATTCGCTCGTTGAGGCTTTCCGCAATAATGACCTTTATTCCGCCATTGATGACTTTCACGACTATGTTACCGAGGCGCTTGAGGACCTTCTCGCGCAGACGGTGTTCGCGGCGGCATTCCAGGATATGTTCGACAAGTTGCAGGCCGACCTCGAGGAGAGCGACACGATAAAGGGTGAGGGCCAGGGCAACGGCAAGACCTGGGAGCAGATTATAGCCGAGTTCGGCAACGGCCTCGAGGAAAGGTCGCAGCTGGTGTTCGATATGCTGGAGGATATGCAGGCTTGGGGCGAGAAGAACGGATATGACCTCTTCGGGGCGTCCGGCAGTGACAACACTCTCGGCGGCGGCATCCAGAGCATCACGGAAGATACTGCAAATCTGCTTGCCTCCTATCTCAATGCGATTAGGGCCGATGTAAGCTATATGCGGCTTCAGCAGACCGAGGGGTGGACAAATGTGAAGCTCATCGCTTCGAGGATGCCATCTCCGACCGTCTGGGAGCAGATAGCGCAGATTGAGGCCCACGCCTATGACATCGCAAAGAGCAACGCGAGCATCCTTTCCGAGCTGCGGAGCGTCATCACAACCGAGCATGGCTCTCCGGCGGTCGTTGCGGCGATACAATAAACTGAAATAATTATTTCACTTTATTAGAAACGGGGAATTACATTTGTTAAAGTATGGCATACCAAATCAACATATCCGGCTACAAGCCCTTCTATATCCAAGCCGCTACCGACACGGCGGCAAAAGACACGCTGAAGGAGTGGGGTATGGTGGCGAAGTCCAATCCGTACCCCGCCCTCCCGACCCCGAAAGAGCCGTACAGCAACGACTATCTTGACGAGAATGGAGCGGATGAGTATGTGGCGCAGATGCATTATGATTCATTCACTTTCGATGTGGAGTTCTTTGTCAAGGCTTACGCCGAGAGCAGCAAGGATGCCGTTACGGCTCTCCGCGAGCAGATGTCCTCGTTCTTTGAGCATATCCGCAACGGCGAATTCAAGATTTATGACAGCTATACCGGTCTGGGACGGCAGAAGGTAAGATACGCGGGCTACACGGAGAATGAAGACAACTTCAAGGCGCGTGGCGACTGGGCGCGGCTGATATTCACGGTCACCTTCAAGGTCAATGATCCCGTGACCTTTATGAAGTTGGAAGACGGAACGATAACGGAGGTATGATATGGCTAAATTCAGCATATACTCCCAGGACGGGAAGACGATCCGTTTCAGCGGCGAGCCGAAGTATAACGGCTCGTACCTCAAAGTATCCTACATTGAGTTCGGCGAGATAAGAAGCGCGGCCCCGATAGAGTGGGAGATAGGGGATTATCTCGACTACCCCCGGACGGGGCTCCGCTATAAGCTCTACTCCATACCGCAACCGAAGAAACAAGCCCGCCGCGATACCTCCGGCGAGGCTTTCGTGTATAGCAATGTGCAGTTGCACTGCGCTACCAAGCAGCTGGAGATTGCGCTGTTCAATGATTCCGTTCTCGATGCCGAGAAGAATCTGCATTTCTCGACGAGGGAGAGCTTCTCGACCTATGAGGATGTCTATGGAATAGCGCGGCGCATACAGGCGAGCATAGATTCGTTCTTCCCCGACAAGTGGGCAATCAAGGTTATGGACTTGGACGAGGAGAAGGATAAGGAACTTGTCGAAACCCTCTCTGAAGCAAAGGAGTTCACATCGACAAGCGGTACCTGCCTCGGGGCGCTCAACAATATCTACAACACTTGGGAAGGCATCGGCTGGGCGCACACCTACGATGCCACTTTAGGGAAGGATGTCATTACGATAGGCCGCCCGAACAAGCGCGAGAGCGCGAACACGACAAGCGTATTCCAGTACGGCCTCGGCAAAGGGCTGACCGCGATTAAAAAGTCCTTCAGCAATCAGGATGATTTTGCGACCCGTCTCTATGTCTATGGCAGCGACCGCAATCTTCCGGGCCGGTATTACAACGGCAAGGAGATATGCAATGCGAAGAGCGTAGATATAGTAAACCTGATGCTTCCACTTTCGAGCTGGGGCACGTCGGTCGATCCGGATACCGGCAAGACTCTGCCTGACGCGAGCCTCGCATACATACAAGATGACGCGGTTGTCGCAAAGTATGGTTTAATCCCCAAGAAAGTCTATTTTAACGGCAGTGATAACGATGAGGTATATCCGTCCGTAAAAAACCTTACGGCGGGCAAATTGAGGACCATAAAGGCCGAGCAGGGGGATACTTCCTATGTGCCGAGTACGGAGATATATCCGGATGATGATGCCATTGATGCTATTAAGGGCGCAACCAACCCGGCTGACAGCGGTGTCATCAGCGAAGATACCAGCAGTATTCTGTTCGAAGATACCGTTGCGGCGGATGTCCCGGCGGGGAGCGGGTATATGGGCAATTCCGACAACGACCGCGATACCAGGCCGGAGACTTACCAAAAGCCGGTAGAAATCTCCGTATTGAAATATACCCCGGCAGGGACGGCAACGAGGGTTATCATCGAGCCGGACTTGACCTTCAAGTATAACGCAAAAGATGCCTATGCCAAGTGCCCGGACGCCGTTACTGTATCGCAGATAACGAGGGTTACAGTGCGAAGAAATGATGGCACGACGTTCTCGATGGATGACCAGCGCACGGTATTGGGTGCCGTCCCCGCCAAATCTGCGCCGACGCGGCAGTCGGTAAAGTTGCAGAACGAATACATCATCGCTACGGGCACGATCGTGAGCATCGAATTCCTGGTAGAGATAAGCCGTACCCTCGATGCGGCTCGCGGCATCTATGTTGACTACGAAGAGCTCTCCGGGAGCATCTATTTGGGCTTCAAGGAGAGCGTTTCCGAAACTTTCAGCGTCGTGCTGAAGCAGATAGGCTTTAACCTCGCTGACTGTGTTTCGACTGCGAGCAGCGGAATCGCGACCATCTCGATGAAGGATGGTATGTGCGGCGGGCGCGACTTCGCGGTAATGCGCTGCTCCTACCGGAGTAGTACGGACGATTGGGAACTCGTGATGAAGCGGGCGCAGGATGATTCCGTGGGCATGCGCTATCCTAATGCCAACTTCCCTATTGCGGTGGGCGACAAGTTCGTGATTCTCGACATTGAAATGCCGGAGATTTATGTGCCCGTAGCGGAGCAGGCCCTGCTCGAAGCCGCGACTAATCTCTATGCCAGCGTGAGCAAGGGCTTGGCGTACTACGAGCCGGAGATTGATGCGAAAGCCCTCGTGACCTCGGGCGAGGCGCTGAAGGAGGGTATGTATATGCAGCTGCGGGATGATGAGGTGGTGGAGAACGGCACGGACTATATCCTAATTGACACTCTCACGATCGACGAAGGGGAATCCAATATCCCGACCTACAAGATAACCCTGCGGGAAAAGAAAAGCCAAAGCTATGCGGAGGTGCAGGCGGCGGCGCTCTCGAATCTCTCTATGCGGATCGAGGCAAGCAAGGCCGGCCCTGGCGTGGACATCATAACCACAGGCAGCAGCAGCGAATCGGCAGATTCCAATGTGTATTCAGCGCTGCGTGCGGATTCGTCGTTCCTCTCCAAAATTAACGAAGATACGGCGAAAGGGCTACTTACCCTGCTCGAGGGCCTCAAGGTCGGCAATTATATCGCCGGAGTGGAGGGCGCGGGCGGCTACATTGATGCAAACGGTAACGCGGTACTTGACTCCCTCACCCTTCGCCGCTTCCTCGAGGTCCCCGAGCTGCGATACAACCGCATCTCCATCAATGTGGGCAACTCTTGGAGGGCGCCGGGCGGGGGCGTCATCGAGAAGGTGGTGCCGGACTACGACTCCGACGGCAATCTGCTCAACACGGGAATAATCTATCTCCACCTTGAAGACGGGGAGCCGGGCAGGGTTGCGCTCGACGACATCTGTATGGGCATCTACCACGACGGCATCGACCTCTCCAACAATTCCACCGTGGACACGGACGACAGCATCGGCAACTTCCGCTTCACGGGATTCTTCACGGCCTATTTCAGGGTTACGGAGATACTCGCATCGGACAACAGCTGCTTCCGCTACTCGATAAGGCCAACCTCTACGGAGTGGCCGGAGACGATGCACCCGGTCGAGGCTATGCACTTCGTGGTGTACGGCAACTTCAGCGACACCGACAGACAGAGCTCGAGATATTCCACCCGGACCTACGAGAGATACCTCAAGGGCGTGGCCTCTTGGGAGTTCACATCGGAGGACAACATCGCCGCGCAGTTCGGCGACCTCTCCAACCTCTCCGTCTTCGGGCTTCAGATGAGCGGCTATTCCGCCTACCTGAACAACATCTATATGTCGGGCACGATAAAGCAGTTCCTCGCCTACCCTCTCCGTATCGAGATAGACAACAACGGTATGGACGCTATGGCCTACGGGGAGACGATGGACATCAAGTGCACCGTGTATAAGGGATGGGACGATATGACGGACAAGGTGGTCACTTGGAAGATAGCAAGGGACACCGGCAACCCGACCGAGGATGCGGCGTGGGCGCTGACCGACAAGGCCAAGAACTTCGCGGGCAGCATCACGATAGAGCACACGGAGTCCTATTCCGACCTCGGGACGATAGGCGTGAGCACATTGTTCACCATCACCGCCACCCTCGCAGACAGTCAAACCGCTAATTTCTCGCTTACGATATGATTACAAGGAAAAGAATACGAATCGACTATGCGCCGTTGAGCGTGGCTGTGAGCGTGGAGTGCACCACTCCCGGAAGCCCGGCGACGCAGGTGTACAACCCCGACACCGGGGAATATGACCCGGACAGAGAGCTGACCGCCACGGCGCTGCGCCCTTCAGTCATTGCCGATGCGAAGGATGGCAGCTGGAAGACGCGGGAAGCCAACGCTCTGCTCGCCTCGATGCAGTGGTATGTTGACGGGGTGGCAATATCCTCGCATCCCGACTGGACCGGCACCACGGCGGACGGGAGAGCATTGTATGAGATTGATTCCACGGAGACCGCTTCGAGGGGCACCCTGACCATACGGAAAAATGTCGCCCCGGGCAAGCAGTACTCGCTTCAGTTCAAGGGCGTGGTCTCCGACAAACGATTGGGAACGAACCTGCCCATCACAACCGACCCGGTAATCTTATCCACCGAGGACAAGAGCGAGGACTCCTACTCTCTTTCCGTCGGGGAGTCGCAGATAATCAAGTATAATCCTTTCACGGATATGCTGCTCGACTACAATTACCGGGAAGCCCACGATGCGGCCACTGCCGATGAATCGGAGGCGGACTACACCGACGCCAACGCCTATAAGAGGGTCATAGATGTCACTCTCTACAAGGGCGGCGTCAAGGTGGAGGACGGCTATTCCCTGAAGCTCTACCGGGTTGAGGCGGCGAACACGCGAACCGAGCTGAAGGCCGGCGAGGGCGAGGTGGTTTCCATCACTTCCACTTCGATAGAGCTTGACTTGAGATTGGTCGAGAAGTGCGACTACATCATCGAGGCGGTGGTTGAGGGCACGAAAAGAGTCGCCCCTGCGACGCAGTTCTCCGTGGACAGGGTGTATCCTGCCTATACCTGCACCCCGACCAACGGCACCGGAATCAACCCCGAGGACAAAATCCGCAAGGACTCCGTTATGGCTTCCTGCGGCGGCAACTTCCTCTACTACCCGGAAAATGTAATCAAGATTGTCTGGCACACGGAGACGGCGACAATGGACAAGACCCACAACGAAGGCGACACCACGGAATTCGTGATTGCCGATACCGGGATAGGCTCGGACTACGATGACGATTGGATGGAGGTGTATGTGGAGACGGAGCAGAAAGAGGCGTATTCGGTCGCTTCCGAGGGGAGCGACACTTTCATCAATGAGAACGGAGAGAATTTAATCTTCAACTGATATGAGATACCTGATAGCAGACAGGGGCAAGGCGGCATCCTACGGAATAAGCACCTACGCGCACCGCATCAAGGGGGAGCGGGTGGTGCTCAATGAGAAGGAAATCGGCCCCGTTCCCGGCGAGACCGCCGAGGAGAAAGCCGCGATGATTGACGGCAGGCTCTATACGCGTGCCGAACTGAAGCAGGCCCTTGAGGAGGAGGGATGGGACAATGAGTAACCTTTCAGCGCAGGGCAGCATCACCGTCAAGAGATTGCGTAACGGCGACACCCTCTTCATCACTTTCGGCAACAACGGAATCCCGCTTTTTCAGGGCGTTGACCCCAAGACCGGGGAAGTCTCTCCCGATTGGTCCGTGGCCGCGAATCAGCCTGTTATAACCCCGCAGGTCACTTCTGCGAGGACGATGGATGTAACCCTCTCCAATCACCTGTGGAAGTACAACGGGGATACACTTGTGTTCAACGGGGCGACCTCGGGCGATTGGACTACCGACTCGACCGGCAAATTCCAGCTGAACTCCACCACGGGGGCTCTGAAGATAATCCAGAATCTCGCATCAAAGACCAATGTGGCGGCGGATACATTATTGTATTCCTGCACTGCGAAGTCGGGCGGGGTGGACTATGACCTCGCCAAGAGTGTGGACATACAGATTCAAAATGTGGGCGCTTCCTCCTACTACGGGCTGATTACGGCCACCACGGAGCAGATTTCCAAGACCGTGACATCCACCACGATTTATACCACCCTCTACCTCGGGGCGACCGAGCAGACCGGCTATTCCGTGAAGTGGTACAAGGATGATGAGCTCTGGACCACGAAGTCGGGCACCTCGATACAGGTCACGCGGTCCGATGTTGACGGCACGCAGCTCATCATCGCGGAATTCTACAAGAGTTCGACTGATACCGTGCCCGTCTATCGGGCGGGCATCCGCATCATCGACACCTCGGACGACTACCAGATACAGCACCGCTTCATCAACGCTTCCGGCACCACCGTTGACGCCAATAGGGAAGTGGACACCAATAAGCCGGTATATGTGCAGGCGTATGTCGTGAATGTCAGGACTAATACCGAGGCGGCCATCTCGGGGAATTGGCGTTCCGCGATTATGGACAAAGACTCTTGGGAGGAGATAGCATCCTTCGAGGAAAAAGGCGCAAACATCACGGTAACGATAACCACGGAGCACACCGACCGGGACGGGCAGGAGAAGGATGTCGAGGTGGTTTCCGAGGTCGATTGGACGGAGTAACAAAAATTAAAATCTTTTAATATATGGCAAACAAGAATTTAGGCGAGGTGGCATCGGTGGCGTCCATAAGGGACACCGACTGCCTCATCTGCGAGGTCGGGGGAAGCATCCGGCGAATCACGAAGGGCGACTTCCTTGACGGAGTGGTCATCCTCTCCAACGACCTCTCCTACCGCGGTGCGGACGGCAACTACAAGGCGCGCCGCTCCACCGCCAACACCTATGTGGTGAACACCCCGGGCTATTACAAGTTCCCGTTCGTGTACGGCAACGCCATCAAGGACGGAGTGGCCAACACCGCCGCCTACACCAACAACGGCGGAAGCCTTCAGGCGGCGTTCGTCAACCACCTCGGGGCGGCTATCACTTCCCCTTATCTCGAGAGCAACGAGGGCTGCACCCCGTCATCCGTCGAGGTCTCCTATCAGACTTCCGCAGGGCTCATCAAGAACCTCACGACCATAGTGGGCGGCGACTGCGGCTACGCGGGCTTCTTCATCGACGCCATTCCCGACGACGGCGCATACGCTGTCATCTCCGCCAAGACCGCTGCGGGTGTGGTCATCTGGAGCTGGAACATCTGGGCCTACAAGGGCGACCTCACGGAGCTCGAGTTCACAACCCACAACGGCAACAAGTACAAGATGCTGCCCGTCAACCTCTGCTCGATACTCGAGAGCGGGCGCGCCACCAAGAGCCCGCATTGGCAGTGGGGCAGGCCGGCGCTGATTCCCGACCGCTCGGGCTACGACGCCAGCGGCAACGCGGTATCGCTCGCCATCTCGACCACCCCTGCGGCGGACATCGCAACGGGCATCAAGAACCCGCTGACCTTCTACTGCTACGATTCGGCCAACAATAGCGACTGGCAGAGCGGGGTCGCTTCCCGATACAACCATTGGGACGCCAACAAATCCGCTGCGGGCGCTACCGACAGTGTGGTGGTCAAGACCGTCTATGACCCGAGTCCCGTCGGCTTCAAGATTCCGAACGCTATGGTATTCACGGGTTTCACCACCACGGGCGGCAATGCCACCGACTCGTCGCAGTTCAATGTGGTCGGCGGCTTCGACAAAGGCTGGATGTTCAAGCGCAACGACAACGATACCGTCGGCAACTACTTCCCGGCCTCGGGGTACCGGAACTACTCGTCCGGCGCGCTCTACGCTGTCGGCAGCTACGGCTGTTGCTGGTCATCGGCTCCGGGCAGCGCTACCTACGCGTACTACTTGGACTTCCATTCGGGCTACGTCAACCCGCTGGGCCTCAACTACCGTGCGTACGGCTTCGCGGTCCGTCCCGTCCGAGAATAATCTTTGAGACCTTTGATTCCTGCGCCCTATTTCAAAGGGCGCAGGGGATGAGGGTAATAAAATATGTTTAGTAAAATGCGAATCAAGACAACAGGCAAAGGCATCGAGCTGAAGCACATACACCGCTCCGTCATCATCATCGGCGGGCAGTCCGCTCTCGAGGAGGAAGTGAGGAACTTCGACCTTGCGGAGAAGACCCCGGTGGAGTGCCTCGAGTTCGTTCGGCGGCTGAAGTCGGAACTGAAGTGAGCTGCTATGGCGAACTACTTTGAACTGCCC
This sequence comes from bacterium, assembly GCA_963588685.1. Classification (GTDB taxonomy): domain Bacteria; phylum Bacteroidota; class Bacteroidia; order Bacteroidales; family UBA932; genus Cryptobacteroides. The sequence goes on along the minus strand of CAVAID010000006.1, from coordinate 10,143 downwards.
GTCTATAAGAAGGCCCTCGACCTTGCGAAAGCCCTTACCTTGAGCACGCAGAAGACCCCGAGGGACATCCGCTTCACGCGGGTCACTGCGCTGAAGAACGCGGCGCTCGACATAGCGGAGAAGATAGCCTTCGCGAACGGGAGCCTCGATGACGCGGAAGCCCGCGCAAGGTACATCGGAGAGTGCATCGGCACGCTTCGCCGTATGGAGATAGGCGTCCGTGTGCTCAAGGACTGCAACCACATCACGAAGTCCGGATTCGGGGCTATCGTGGCGGCGGAAGGCAGGCTGGGCAGGCAGTTGCAGGCTTGGCAGGACAGCACTCTGAAGAAGATTCGCAGTGAGGAAAATGTTTAACGAATAAATTTGGGACACGCCTCCGCCTTCAGCCGGAGTCCCGTCGGACTTGCGCTGCGTCGCATCCGTAGGGAGAGTGCACATTAAATTCAGACGGCCCGCTTATGGATAAGAGATTATCAAAAGTTATTGCGCTCTGCATAGGCATCAGCCTGTGCGGTCAGCGGCTCGCATCGGCTTCCGGTCTTCCGCCAGCCCCTGCGTTCAGGGAAGGACCGTCTCTCATCGCGGCGGCCTCGGGGTACCGGAACAACTCGTCCGGCGCGCTCAACAATGTCGGCAGCAACGGCTATTGCTGGTCATCGGCTCCGAACAGCGCTACCAACGCGTACAACTTGAACTTCAATTCGGGCAACGTCAACCCGCTGAACAACAACAACCGTGCGTACGGCTTCGCGGTCCGTCCCGTCCGAGCATTTAATTTGGCGGCGGCGTATGTCCCTTCTTTGACTATGGACGAATCGGCAAGGCACCTCTCACGGAACGAGCTCCACGCCCTTACCGTGCAGGCATACCTCGAGGCGAGGCGGAACGAGCGCAACAAACTCGCCCAACTGGAGTTCGAGACAGACCTCGAGGCGGGTCTGTGGGAAATCACGGATGAGGTCTATCGGCGCGAATACCGGCTCTCCCCGCTCATCTGCTTTATGATTGAGCAGCCGACGCGCAGGGAGGTGTTCGCTCCGGCGTTCCGTGACCGCATCGTGAGCCACCTGCTTTTCGATATGCTCTGCCCGATGTTCGAGCGCACCTTCATCTACGACACCTACTCCTGTCGGGAAGGCAAGGGGACGGATTTCGGGATAGCGAGGTTCCAGCACTTCGTGAGAAGCTGCACCGACAACTTCCGGGAGGAAGCCTATGTGCTTCAGCTCGATGTCGGCGGCTTCTTTATGAGCATCAACAAAGGGCTGCTCTACGAGAACATCTGCTTTAAGATGGAAGCCTATCGCAATGTCTTCGACAAGGCGAGCGGCAGGCGCTGGGGCGAACTGATAGACTACTCCCTCGCAGACTACCTCGTAAGGCTCACTCTGTTCCGCAACCCTACGGAGAACTGCCGCAGGATTGGCGGTATCGGGCGCTGGGAGGGCTTCCCGGAGAGCAAGTCGCAGTTCCACTCCAAGCTCGGGACGGGGCTCATCATCGGAGACCTCGACTCGCAGCTGGAGCAGAACATCTATATGTCGCCGTTCGACCATTGGATGAAGCGGGATATGAAATGCAGATACTATTGCCGATATGTCGACGACGGGAGAGTGGTCAGCCGCGACAGGGCTTTCCTCGAGGATTTGATTCCACAAGTCAAGGAATACCTTTGGCGGGAGCTCCGTCTGAAGCTGCATCCCGAAAAGACGAAGATAGTCAGCACGAATGAGGGCCTGCTATGGCTCGGGAGCTGCACGCGCCCTTTCCGCACCTATGCGACCAGCACGGCCGTATCGAATTTCAAGGCTCTCGTAAGGCGGCTCGGAGCTCTCTGCTCAAGGCCGGAGCCGATAAGCATAGACGAATACTATAAGGGGCTTTCCGCCCTTAACTCCTACCTCGGGCACTTCCGCCACTTCGATGAGTTCCGTGTGGTGCAGGAAACGCTCAAGGGGTCGCCGCTGTGGAGGGTCTTCGCGTTCGCGCAGGGCTACCGGCAGGCGGTGTTCAACGAAGATGTCAACAAGTTTATAAAGTCAACGAAATTATGTCAAAGTACAGATTTTTGGAGCCGATGAGGAGCGAGACGCTCTCCGACGGCAAGGTCAGGGTTTACTTCAACGAGCAGATAGAGAGCGATACCCGCACAACGGGCGAGGGGGAGGAGGCCGAGGAAGCGACCGAGACCGCCTACTACTATTCCGGCGTGGATATGGATGTCAACCCCGACAAGGGGGGCAAAGGATTCACGCGCTCCGAGCTCATCAACGCGATGATACACGACCGCTATTCCCTCGATGATGAGATAGCCCTCGAGAGGCACGCGAGAGCCGGGGAGAGCGCGGAGGAGGTCGCAGCCCACGACGCCTACGCGGAGCAGTGCAAGAGCTGGGCGGACAGTTATTTCAACGCATAGCCTATGCCTACCGCTAAAGGAAGCCAGACGATACGCAGGGCGAGGGCGGGGCAGCCGGGCATAACCTACCGGCGTTCCGTCTGGGCCACCGGGCAGGAATACCGGAACGACACCAACGAGAAGGGCGACATCCGATACATCGACATCTGCACCAGCAAGGCGATAGCGCTGATGACCGACAGCGACTTCGAGGCGTATCTCTGCGTCCGGTCGCACACTTCCTCGGAGTCGATTCCCCTCGGGACTTCCGGCTACTGGGAGAAGATTGAGAATATGCAGTTCCTTATGACCGTGCTGCTCATCGCCCAGAGGATTGACGCCGCCTACATCAATGTCGAGGACCTTGTGGCGGATAGCGGCTTCATCGAGAGTTTTGTGAGCTCGCAGGCGCTCATCGAGGCGCTGACCGTAATGAAGCTCGATACCGTGCCTACGGCCGCTGGCGACAAGATAGCAATAGACGGCGACGGTCTGGTACTCTATGACGCTTCGGGGCTGAAGAAGGCGCGAATTAACCATAAGTCAATCGGAAGCTATGACGGTACGATATTCGCGAACACCCTCGACGCTTCCACCGGCGTATCGCAGTCTGCCAGCCTCGCGGTCTATGGCGCTTCGACGAGCGGGACGGCGATAAATCAGAGCCACTACTTCGCCAATATCAACCTCGGATACTTCGACAAGGGCTCCACGATAACGCTCGATTCCGCTGCACTCGACCTCTCGCTCGACACTACAAGCACGACCCTCTCCGTGACGGTTAAGTCAAATCCGTGGTTGAGGCTTCAGGTACTCAAAGACGGAGTGGTCATCAAGACCGCGCTCTATTCCGGAACGATAACGGTAAGGAAGGACAGCTCACGCTCGATAACCATCTCGAGCATTGGCTTCAGCCACACGGTGGAGTCAGACGGCATTTATTCCATCCGGATGAATCCTTATAACAGTTCCTGCCTCTATGCTATGGTTTCCGAAGGGTCGGGGCAGAACGGCGTGCTGAACTCCACCGCCAAAATCAAGGTGGGCTTCTCCCGCTCTAATTACCAATACACCCACATCGGCAAAGACGGGTTGATGCAGGTTATGGGCACCGGCTTCCTGTTCTCCAACAGCGATACATTTGTAGTCAGGCGAGGCAATACGATGTTCCGCGTGACCTCTTCGGGCATCGAGAAGTCATCGGACGGAGGCACGAACTGGACCGCCTTATAGTTTGAGGCAAAGTAAAAACAACCTATTGCGGCACTGAAGATAAATCACTATATTTACCAACAAATTAGAGTATTATGGAAGCAAAGAAATTCTGGCGCGTGCTTGCGCTCTTCATCGCGGTGATGTTCTGCATCATCGTTCACGCATCCGTCTGGAACGGAGTCGCACTTGGCCGCCTTGACGGGGCCTATGTGTTCTTCTCAATCGTCAATCTCATAGTCGAGGGCATCGGCCTTTGGCTTATCTATTCAAAGTTCATAAAAGAGTAGGTTTCATTTCCGGGGCGGGCAACCGCCCCTCTTAAAGCAGAGATATGGACATCGGGACAATCATAAGCTACATCCTGACCCTCATAGGGGGAGGAATCATCACGCGATTCATCACTCTCGGGGCCACGAAGAAGAAGGCCAACGCGGAGGCGGATTCCGCCGCCATTGACGCCCTCAAGAGCGCGATAGGCGAGTTGAGGGATATGCAGACCGAGGGCGCGGCCAGAGAGGACAAATACACCGCCCAGATAGCCGAAAGGGACGCCAAGATAGAGGAACTCCACCAGCAGCTCGCAGACAAGCGCTGCGAGAACACCACGAAGGGCTATTATATGTGCGTGCATCAGGGCTGCGTGTTGAGGTGCCCGTCATTGGGCAGGGGCAAGGAATACTACCTCCAGCACTCGGGCGAAGATGACTTCGGGGCAGACTTCCTCACGGTCGAGGAACTGATGGAGAACAGGAAACACGCGATGGCAGACGATGGGAACGATAAGTAAATCATTTTCCTATTCCGAGTTTGAAAAGTCGGACACCGCCGACCATTACGGCATCACGAATGTCATCACTTCCTTCGAGGTGAGGGACTCGATAAAGGCTCTGGTCGATGAGGTGCTTCAGCCGTTGAGGGACGCGTGGGGCAAGCCGCTGAAGATAAACTCGGGCTACCGCTGCCCGGAACTGAATCGCATTGTCGGGGGCGTAGAGAGTTCCCAACATCGGTTGGGAGAAGCTGCCGATGTCGCCTGCGACACCCCATTGGAGCTTGCGAGGCTCGCCAAGTCTTTGAATCTTCCGTATGACCAGATGATAGTGTACCCGAATTTTTTGCATATAAGTCACAAGTTGACAAAAAAGCAGCGGAAGCAGATACTTTACAACCGGCGGTACACCGGTCCGAAACTCTGAAACTTTTTCATAAGCTTTGTAATATTAGATTGGTTTTGGTAGGGGCGCTGATGGGAATCACCGCCCTTTGATGTAAAATGGGCCGCACCCTTGAAGATGCGACCCGATGGGTATGGTTATAAAAAATTAAAGTCTGTCGGCGGTTGCTTTCAGTTCCTCGGACAAAGATAGCAACGATTTTTTGAACTGCAAGAGTTCATCGTCGGTTATCTTGTCGATTCCGTCAATCTTGTGGTAGAGCCAAGAAGATGACTTCCCGAAATACTGGCGCGCAAACTGCCGCCACGAAATGATAAGTAAAATGTTTTGCAACTTTTCCCTCATACTTTGACTATTGGTTTTCAAAAACCCCGCAGCAAATGGAACTGCGGAGTTGGTTGTTCCATCACTTGGGCAAATCTACCATATCATCGAACAACTGCTGCGCGTGGTAGAGAAGTTCGTGATACCCATTTGGGTAGGCTTTGACCAAGTTCCGAATGGCGGAGATTAACTCCTCCTCTTCGGGCGTTAATTTATTTATAACCATATCGCAAATATAATACTAAAATTCGTAATATCAAAATTCGTACAATGAAGATGAAAAGATTTCTGCTCATTTCTATTGTTTCTCTGCTCGTAGTCGGGGGAAGTTACTCCCTCGGCTGGCGGAAAGGCTACAAAAGCGCACCAAATTCCGCGATTGACACGATTAAGGTAGTGGAATACCATAGGGACACGATAACTCTCGAAAAACCGCTTTATTTTGAAAAACGGATAACGGACACGATGAGAGTGGCCGTGACCGACACGATAAGGATGCGGGACACGCTCTACATCGACCTCCCGAGAGAGGAGAGGGTCTATCGGGACTCGCTCTATATGGCCGTGGTATCCGGCTTCCGGCCTTCTCTCGACAGGATAGACATCTACCGCACCGAGAAGATAGTCACGATGACAGTTTATAAGGAGAGGAAGTGGGGCATCGGAGTGGCCGCCGGCCCTTCGGCCCTCATCGACTTCGGCGGGAAAGCGCATCTGGGCATCGGGGCTACGGTCGGGGTGAGGTATAACTTCTGAATTGACGATCATATAAGACGAAAAAAGGGCAAGAACTTTTTGAATTCTTGCCCCTTTTCTTGCCCCGATGTGCCTTGTAGGTATCTGGGAGGCCGATTTTTGTGGTGCTGGCAGCACCACTGCGGTTGAAATTTCTATTGTGCTGAATTGCAGCGCAAAACGCACACAATCAGCGTGTTGTCCAGCGAGTTAATGTTAATCATTTTTGACGGGGCGCAACAAGAATTTAAGGATATTTCAAAAAATCTTGCCCCTTTTCTTGCCCCTCTCAAATGGTTTTGGTACATTTGGCACAAATATAATTTTCGCTTGCAATGAAAATCAGTTTCAACCTCAAAAATCCGGAGGCGGAGACTTCCGCTGTCCGGCTCATCATTACCCACCGGGGCAAGGTCTATCGAAAGTACACGGGCATCTCCGTAAAGACAAAACAATGGAAGCGCGGCAAGACAGGGCAGTGGCCGACCGCGCCGGCGGACTCCGCAAGGCTCAAGGCAATCAAACTCGGTCTGGAGGACAGGCTTAATGAGTACAGCTCCGAGAGCGAGATTCTGCTCGCTATGGATGAAGTGCTCTCCGGTAAGTCCGTAGAATATACGCCGATGAACTCTCCCGCAGAGCGGCGACCTACCTTCTGGGAGTATTTCCGCGAATGGGGAGAGCGGGAGAGCCCGGTAAAGCAGCAACGCAAGAGCAACTGCAAGACGATCGCCGAGCTCATGGGGACTTCCGCTGACTGGGAGGATATTGATGCTGCCTACCAGTTCCGGCTAATAAAAAAGATGAATGAGCGCGGCTTCAGCAAGAACTACCAGGGCATCATCATCTCCCGACTGCGCACCGTTATGTCGGAAGGATTCAAGCTGAAGTACCACCACACTACGGATTACCAGCAGTTCAAACGGATGTCGGAGCAGCCGGACACGGTATATCTTACCGAGGAGGAGATAGAGCGGATTTGGAGTTTGAAGCTGACCGGAAAAATGGAGAGGGAAGCCCGCGACCTCTTCCTTATCGGGGTTTATACCGCCGCCAGGTTCTCGGACTATTCGCGGCTCTCCGAAGAGAACATCGGCGGAGGTTTTATCACTTTCACGCAGCGGAAGACCTCGGACTCCGTAATCGTGCCACTGTCCCCGAAAGTTAGGATCATACTCGACCGCAACGGAGGCCATGCGCCGAGGATGAACCAGACGGTATTCAACCGTGAGATAAAGAAGGTCTGCCAGAAGGCCGGCATCGACAATGAGGTGCAGGTTACAAGGAGCGAGGGCGCAACGCACAGGACCGAGTTAATTCCGAAATGGAAGCTCGTTTCATCGCACACGGCGCGGAGAACGGGCGCGACACTGCTCTACAAGACCGGAGTACCTACGCGCCAATGTATGCTGATTACGGGCCACAAAAGTGAAAACGCCTTCCGGAAATACCTACGCATCACGAAGGAGGAAAATGCGGAGATGCTGGCGAACAATCCGTTCTTTAAATGAGAAAGGGGAGGCAACCTTGCGGGTTACCTCCCCTCGTCCTAATCGGATGAGTCTATCTGCCACTTGACCTCTACATAGTCGGTCTTGGCAGTTGTTTCGGTGTATCCTCTGCCATTTGATTTCGATTCGCAGGAGTATGTCCTGTCATTTTTGAGGAGCGCGAGGATAACCTTGCAGAAGTTATCCTCCTTGTCGCCCCAGCCGTTGGCGCAACCAAGATTGATGTATATCATAACTCTATCGTGTCGGTTTTAGTAAGTTTCCCGTGGTAGCCGGCCTGCTTCAAGGCATCAATGCAGCTGCTCGCGGAGTTGGCGGCGATGCGGTCTATTTTGAGTTCGCGGCACTCATCCTTCAGCTCCCCGTAGGCCTTGTCGAGCGAGCTATGGAGGCCCTTCATTTTGGCGAGCTCATCCTCTAATCTCTTGTTATCAGCCATCAGGATGTCGATGTTGTCCGCTCCGGTATAGTAGCCGGCTACAACAAGTTCAACAACTTTGTCATAATTTTCGTGTTCGGTCCCGATGAGTTTCTCGGTTCTCTGCTTGATGTCAGCATAGAGCGCATCGTCAAGTTCGCGGTACTTCCCGCTTTCAAAGTCTTTTACTCTCATAACGATTTTGTGTTTTTTAGTTTATCCATTTCACGATCGTGTCCCCTTTATACCCCTTCTCCCATACAAACCACGCATAAGCCACCGCCGAGCCGCCCATATTGTTGATGCCGTTGAGCATACACTTCAGCCGGCCTGAAGCCACATATATCGTTTTGGGCGGGTTGGCCTCAAATAATGCACGGCGCGCCTTGCCCTCCAGGAAGAGCAGCCGCAGGAACATAGCGACCTTGCAGCCCTCTCCTACGCTTTGCAGCGCCCTCTCCACGAACTCTTGTGCATAGCGGTAAGGCGGGTTTGTAATAATATCCCCCCCCCAGTCCTCTATGCCCATACCGAGGAAGTCGTGGAACTCCGTTTCTGGCGTACGCTTGATGATGTCCGACTGCCGCACGATATAGCCGTGCCTTTCCAAGACCTTTGCGATATGTCCCTCGCCGGCGGCACACTCCCAAATATGGGACGCGAACTCCTCCTGCTCCAGTAGCAGTTCTACGGCCCTCGGCTCTGTGGCGTAGTAGTCCTCGCTCTGCCTTTCGTAGCTGCCGTGCGCGGATGAACCGAGGGTCTTGAATATGGAGTTGCGGTCGCCCGTCCAATCCTTATTTATTGTCGTGTTCTTTTTCATACATCTCGATTAAATAGTTAATCTGCCCCCCCGCCATTACGGGGCCGGCTCTTTTGTCCGCCCGGCAGGAGAACGCCATAAGGTTGTATCTCGTTCCGTACTCTCGCGACCCGGCGGCGTACTCTTTCCAATGCTTGCGGCCTTCCTCCGTGCGGTACTGGTTGAGGATTCGTGTTCTTTTCACTTCTTCTTTATCGTCAAATCCATCCCGAAATAGTCCTCAAGGAACGCCTTCGAGTCCACCTTGTCATCAAGGAACAACTCCGGCTTCATCACCTTCTCGTAGTCCTCAAAGTGGTCGAAGAACAACTCATAGAGCATCTTGTCATAGATGTTTCCGTCAAAGCGGGATTTCGTCTTGGAGTTAGGATGCGTGTCGAAGAACTACTGCTCCCCCCCCCAAATAGAATTTGAGCATACCGGGGTATTTCTTGAACTCCTCGCGTCTTGACTTCTTGCTCAGCAAAGGGCAGCACATACACCCAAGCCTTCGCTCCGGGTGGAAGCAACCCTGCTCATCGTAGTAGTGCGGAGCGCACTTGATGCCGCGCTCCTCGATGAACCTCGCCACATCCTCGGTAGTCCATTCAAGAATCGGCAGGTAAATCCGCACCTTCTCGCCTTTGGAATAGAGCCTACAATACTCCGGCTCCTTATACCTCGCGGCTCGCTTGTGGGATTCCTCTCTGCGGATTCCCTGCACGGCTCTGTCAAGCACCTTGTACTCTTTGAGGTACTCGCAGCAGAAACGGCGGAACATATTCGGCCAACCCATCTTGCAGATGATTTCGTAGAAGGACATCTTCGGTCGAATCACCTCGGCACCCATCTCTCTTGCGTGCTGGATTGTACCCGGCGGGTCGATTCCGGTGGACTTGTAGATTGCCCGATAGTCAATCCCCGCCATTTTCGCGAGTTCGAGAATCACGTCAGAATCTTTGCCGCCGGAGTAGGAAATCTCCACTGGGCCGTCTTTTGGTATCGCCCGCAATAGTTTTATTGCAAGGTCCACTTTATGTTCGAGTTCCATATTGTTGGTTCTATTGTAATTATTTTATGTTTCAAATTGTGTTGCCGGTTTCCTCAAGCGTTACTTTAGGTCGTTTTTCCCGCATATAGCCGCAATCAGGGCGGCAACGATGAGAACGATGATGTAGATAGCCGCTGCAATCCACAGCGGTGCAGTCACCCACCACCAAGACCAAGCGATGACCTTGCAGAGTTTCAAGACAAGGAACACCACGAATAACACGAAGCCCGCGAAACCGAGCCCAAGTCCGTTGTTTGAATTTGCCATAACTTCTATTTTTTAATAACTTCATATAACTTCTCCAATATCAGTACCCCCCCATTGTAGCTGCGATTGCAGCGCAACGGATTGGCGATACCTCGAGTAGTACCTATCCTGCTGCCGGGGCTGTATGCCCCAGTCCTTACTTCCGTTCAGTTGCTGTGCCTCTTTCATACATCATCAATAACAGATTGTCCTGCACCGCAGTCATCACCGTCCCGCACTTGCGGTTGGGGCGGCATTGGTAGGA
>CAVAID010000005.1:0-62130 GCA_963588685.1 bacterium | reverse complement strand
CCCCTCGATGCTTCGACAGGCTCAGCAACCGCAGGCCCGGGGACCGCAAGCGATTGCCCCTCGATGCTTCGACAGGCTCAGCAACCGCAGGCTCGGGAACCGGGGACTCTGGACTGCGTTATTATCTTTTAAAATTGCAGAACGGCTCTACAGATGCTTCGGACCGGAGCATAGGGGTGTCGCCGCCGTAGATTATGTGCAGTCTGGAAGCATCTGCTCCTGAGAGTCCGGACCAGTACCTGAGTCCGCCAAGGAAGGATTCGTTGAAAGTTTCCGCAGACTTGATTTCGTATGCGTCCTCCCGGTCACCGTCGCGGTGAATAAGGTCCACTTCGTTGCCGGTGCTGTCTCTCCAGAAGGATACCGAAGGCTCCAGGATGCCCTTGTTGAAGTCGTTTTTGACGATATCTGAGATGACCATATTCTCGAAGAGGTTGCCGCGAAGGTAGTGGGTGTTCATCTGAGTCGGAGTTTTTATCTCCAGAAGCGAACATACGACACCGGTATCATAGAAATAGAGCTTCGGCGACTTCACCAGTCTCTTTGAATAGTTGTTATGGTCCGGTTTAAGCAGGAAGATTATATAGCTTGCCTCGAGAATGGAAAGCCAGGATTCGACCGTAGGCACCGATATGCCGCAGTCATTGGCAAGCGATGACTTGTTGAGCAGCTGCCCGACTCTCGCGGCGCAGAGTTTCAGGAATCTGACAAAGCGCCCCAGGTCGCTGATGCTCTTGATGTTGCGGACATCGCGCTCGACATAGGTGTTGATGTAGTTCGGATAATAGTCGCCCGGGTCTATGCCTTTGTCATACAGACGCGGGTAACAGCCCTGCAGAAGCCTTGCGTCGGTACTTTGCGGCATAATGCCGCCGGCCTCCATCTCCGACTTGGAAAACGGAAGCAGATGAAGAATCCCCGTTCTTCCTGCCAGACTCTGGTCTACCGCTTCCATAAGCTGCAGATTCTGGGAGCCCGTGAGAATGTACATGCCGTCCCTGCCCACGTCATCGCAGTGGGTCTGCAGGTATGACAGCAGTGACGGGACTCTCTGTACCTCGTCGATGATTGTCCTGTCGGGGTATGTGGAGATGAAGCCGCGCGGATCCTCCCTTGCGAACTCCCTGTTGTCCAGATCCTCCAGAGAAACTTTCCGGTAATCCGGGAATGTACTTTTAGCCAAAGTTGATTTCCCGGACTGCCTAGGACCGGTAATCACCACGAATGGATATTGTCTGGATAGGGCCAATGCCTTCTCTCTCAGTTCACGAGCTATCATAAATCCTATTTTTGTGCAAATTTAAGATTTGATTTTATGATTTGCAAGGATTCCGGGTGCTCTTGTGCCGGGCGGAGGGCTCCCGGGGATTTGCATATTCTCTGCAGGAGTGGTAAATTTGCGGACTTTAACACCCAAGTATAGACACATCCAGCATCTTTTTATGAAAAAGATAACCGCTTCCTTTGCTCTGGCGCTCTCCGCTGTGCTCATGTTCGCCGGCTGCGCCAAGCAGTCAGCACCGCAGACCGATGACCCGCAAGGCGTTCCGTTCGAAGTCGCCGCCCTCATCTCGCAGAGCGCCGATGAAGGATTCCGGGCAGCCTGGGCAGAGGACGACGCTATAAACATATTCCACGCCGAAGCCGGCGCCACGGCGTACATCTCCGACGGCAAATTCAAAATCGATGCGGCCCTCAACGGCAGATTTTCGGGAGAATTGAAAGCGGAGCCCGAGGCGGGAGGGGCATATGACTGGTATGCGTTCTACCCGTACAGCCTCGCCAACAAGTCCCCGGCAGGGGCGAGTACGGAAGTCTTAGGCGGCACCGTAATCGGCGGCAAGGTCCAGACCCAGACGGGCAACAATTCCGCCGCCCATCTCAGCGCCGCCGGCAGCCCTCTCTACGGCGTGGCCAAGGCAGTCAAGGCGGACGCGACCCCGAGTTTCGAGATGAAGCAGCTCATCTCCGCAGTCTGCGCGGAAATCCATAATGCGGGCGACGAATCCCTGACAGTCAGCGAGATAGCCTTTACCTCCACCGAAGACATCGTCGGCACATATCATATCGATTTCACCGGTGAGGCGCCTGCCTACACCGCCACCGGTCCCGAGGACATCAGCAATACCGCGACCCTCAGCGTGAGCGGGGGAGAATCCATCCCGGGCGGGTCATCGGCAAAATTCTATATTGCAGTCAAGCCGCACAGCGCGGCAGCCGGCTCTACGCTCAAGCTCTCCGTTAACGGGGAAGAACAGAGCTGGAAGCTGGACAAGGACGCCAATTTCGAGGCGGGCAAAATCTATCCGATTACAGCCGAGGTCGGCAAAGCGGACGAACCTGTTGACCCTGTTGAACCAGAAGTCGGCAGTACCACCATCAGCAACTGGAACGAGCTCTTCGGCACTTCCTACAACGGCCTGACCGAATCTTCAACCGTCAGCCTGTCAGGCACCAGGGGCAATGTGACGATTGCGGTCAGCAGCGGCAGCTGCGAGAACAAGGGCTATATCAAAAACAGCGAAATACGCCTCTACGGCGGCTATACGATGACCATTTCCGTGCCGTCCGGCAGCACTATAAGCGAGTTCTCCACCACCGTTGGCGGGAAGACTTTCGGAAGCGGCAAGGTCAAGGCGGACTGCGGCAATCTCAGCATCAGCGGCGGTGCGCTGACCTGGACCGGCAACTCCCAGAAGATCGTTCTGAGCGTTTCCGCTACGGGGTCCATGGCCACGATGACCGTTACCCACAATGCCGGCGGCAGCGACTCCGGCTCCGGGGATGACGGCGGTTCCGGTGACGGGGGCTCCGATTCCGGAGATGGAGGCAGCGGTGACGACGGGGGATCCGGTTCGGGAGACGATGGCAGCGGCGATGACGGAGGCAGCGATGACGGAGGTTCGGGTTCCGGTTCCGCCGGCGACGGCAAGCCTGCCATCGACAAGGATTGGCTCGAACTCCCTTCCGGCCTCGATGGCAGCCAGTATGTGGTCAATTCATTCGTCGTTGGCGGCGTACGAAACTATACCCACTTCTACGATACCGAGATGATGACTTCGCTCTGGACGGCTTATCCGCTGAGCAGCAGCTACTTCGGCAATCTGGATAGGCCGGGCTGGTCATACAATCCAAGGATTGACGAGTCAAAGCAGGTCCATGTGACTTCGCGCAGTTATTCCGACACGGAGTATTCCCGCGGGCATATGTGCCCGAACGGTTCACGCCAGGGCAACGCGACGATGCAGAAGCAGGCATTCTATGTGACCAACCAGGTGCCACAGCTCCAGAACAAATTTAACGGCTCCATCTGGAGCGACCTTGAGAATGCGGTGCGCAGCGTGGCCTCAAGCTACGGGGAGATTTATGTCGTGACAGGCGTTGCGTTCAACAAGCAGGGCGAGAACCTTACGATCAAATATACGACGCCGAAGGACGACACATCACAGAAAGTCCCGATTCCGAACTACTTCTACAAAGTGGTCCTGAAGGTCAAGACAAATTCCTCAGGTACAGTGACTTCGGCGAGCACGATAGGCTTCTGGTTCGTGCACCGGAACTATTCCGACAACGACTACGAGAAATACGCGGTCAGCGTGGACCAGGTGGAGAAATGGACGGGCTTCGACTTCTTCGTGAACCTCCCGGACGCTGTCGAGTCTGCGGCGGAGACCAACTCCAGCTGGGCCGCTTTCAGGAAGTTCTAGGGTCATTTTTCTCCATAAAACCCTCCTTTTTGGTAGAAAATACCTATATTTACCGGAAGTTAGCAAGAAGTGCCTTATGGAGACAAGAGAAAATTTCGGCAGTAGGGCTGCCGTCATAATGGCATTCGCCGGCTCGGCGATAGGCCTCGGAAACATCTGGAGATTCCCGTACATGGTGGGAGAGTACGGCGGCGCGGCGTTCGTGCTGGTGTATATCCTGTGCTCATTCCTCCTTTCGCTGCCTATCTTCCTCGCTGAATCCGTGGTAGGCCGCCGGAGCCGCTCCAACGCCATCGGCGCGATGAAAACCCTCGCCCCCGGCACCGGCTGGAAAGTCCTGGGATGGATTTCCATCCTCACCCCGACCATCATCGTCTCCTACTACAGTGTAGTGGGAGGCTGGGCTTGCGAATACTTCGTCAAGTCGTTCGGGCTGCACTTCGGCGAATTCGCCCCGTCCGGCTGGAACGTATTTTTGTACAATACGATATTCCTCGGGATTTCGGCTGCCATCGTGGCATTCGGGGTCAAGGGCGGCATCGAGAAATTCAGCAAGTTCTCCATTCCGGCGCTGTTCGTGCTCATTGTATTGATAATGATTTATTCTCTGAATATGCCGGGTTCGGGCAAGGGGGTCGAATACCTCCTCAAGCCGGATTTCTCCAAGCTCAGCGCCAAGACTTTTACCTTCGCGCTCGGGCAGAGCTTCTATTCCCTCTCCCTCGGAATGGGGATAGTCCTGACATATTCGTCCTATGTCAAGCGGAGCGAGAACCTGCTCAAGGCGGGCGCCGGCACTGCGATTGCTGACCTGCTCTTCGCGATTCTCGCGGGTTTCGCGATAATGCCGGCGGTCTTCGCTTCAGGCGTCGAGCCGAGTTCCGGTCCGGGCCTCATCTTCCAGACCCTGCCTAACGTATTCATCAGCATGGGAGCGACTTCCGTGGCCCTGAGCTCCGCAGTCGCGGCGATATTCTTCTTCGTGATGATAGTGGCGGCGATGACTTCCACGGTCTCGCTGATCGAGGTCGGGGTGGCGTTCCTCACCGAGGAGACCGGTCTCAAGAGAGGCCCTGCCTGCGCAGTGGCGTTCGCCGTCATCTGGCTCCTCGGACTCGTCAGCGTATTCTCCATCAATGCGTTCGGGGCGATTGACGCATTCTCCTCCAACTTCCTGCTCACCATCGGCGCGCTGCTGATAGTGCTCTTCGTGGGCTGGAAAATGAAAAAGGAGGATGTGCATGACGAGCTTACCAACGGCGGCACCGCCAACGGAAAGTGGTTCCCGCTGCTGTATTTCTCCATCCGCTATCTCGCCCCCGTCACCGTGCTGGTAATTTTCCTGTCAAATCTTATATTCTGATATGAACAAAAATCTGCATCTTGCATCTATCTGTGTCAAAGGCGGTTATGAGCCCAGGAACGGCGAACCGGTAGAAGTGCCGATCGTCCAGAGCACAACTTTCAAATATGACAATTCCGAAGAGATGGCGATGCTCTTCGACCTCAAGAAGGAGGGTTATTTCTACACCCGCCTGCAGAATCCGACCAACGACGCCGTGGCGAAGAAAATCGCGCAGCTCGAAGGGGGAGTCGGGGCAATGCTGACCAGCAGCGGCCAGGCGGCCAACTTCTACGCGGTGTTCAACATCTGCGGCGCGGGCGACCACATCATCGCCTCCAACGAAATCTACGGCGGTACCTACAACCTCTTCGGCGTGACCCTCAAGAAGCTGGGCATCGACTGCACCTTCGTCAATCCTACCTCCAGCGAGGAGGAGCTCCAGGCGGCGTTCCGCCCGAATACGAAGCTCGTCTTCGGGGAGACCATCAGCAACCCGGGCTGCGCGGTGCTGGATATTGAGAAATTTGCCCGCGTGGCGCACCGCAACGGCGTGCCGCTCATCGTGGACAACACCTTCGCGACCCCTATCAACTGCCGCCCGTTCGAGTGGGGGGCTGACATCGTGACCCACAGCACCACCAAGTATATGGACGGAGTGGCGAGCCAGGTGGGGGGAGTTGTAGTCGATAGCGGCAACTTCGACTGGATGGCGCATGCCGAGAAATTCCCGGGGCTCTGCACCCCTGACGCTAGCTACCACGGCCTCGTCTATGTGGAGGCGTTCGGCAAGATGGGCTATATGACCAAGCTCGTGGCCCAGCTGATGCGCGACCTCGGATCCATCCCGGCCCCGATGAACGCATTTCTGCTCAATGTGGGCCTGCAGACTCTCGCACTGCGTATGGAGAGGCACTGCAGCAACGCGCAGAAGGTGGCCGAGTTCCTCAAGGCCGACCCGCGCGTGGCCTGGGTGCATTTCAGCGGACTGGAAGGTGACCCTTACCACGCTCTGGCGCAGAAATACCTGCCGAACGGCTCCTGCGGCGTGATGGCCTTCGGACTCAAGGGCGACCGCGAGACAGCAATCAAGTTTATGGATTCGCTCAAGATGATAATCATCGCGACCCACGTGGCCGACGCGCGCACCTGCGTGCTCCATCCGGCCAGCCACACCCACCGCCAGCTCTCCGACGAGCAGCTCCGCGAAGCCGGCATCGCCCCGGACCTCATCCGCCTCTCAGTAGGCATCGAGGATGTCCGCGACATCATCGCAGACCTCCAGCAGGCGCTGGATAGGATTTAGTCGTCCCAGGCCGAAGCTGTGGTGACGCGGTGCAGGCGCCAGCTCTCCACCGCCTGGGAAATATTGATGATGAAATCGCCCATCTTCTCGAGGTTCTCGAGCAGGTCGATATAGACCACGCTCTCGAAATAGTCATTGTCCTTGCTCTCGATCTGATGCATCTCCAGGTCGCGCAGCTCGTCACGCTTGTTGTTGATGTCGATTTCGGCGTTGAGGGCATTGTCGATATTGGTAATCGTATCCCCGTTCTCAAGGTTGTAAATCATTGCATCGTAAGCCCTTGAGACGAGCTCAATCATCTCGTAAACCTTCTTCTTGTGGTCCTCGGAGAGCTTCTGCCCCCTGGAGATCGCCCTTGCCAGCTGGCGGCTGATAGCTTCGCCGCTGTCGCCGAGCGACTCGAGCTCCCCGACAATTCGGTAGGTGGCTTTGATTTTGAGCTCCGAACTCTCGCTAAGGCTCTCGCGGTTGATCTTGTTGAGGAAGCTTACTACCTCATACTCAATGCGGTCGGAGATTTCCTCATATTTGACCAGCTTCTCCCTCCACGGCTCGTAGGCCGACTCGGAGTCCGATGCAGCCACCGCCTCCTTGACATAGCCCAGGCCCTTGCGCATGATTTTGCCGAAATGGCAGACTTCTTTCTCCGCCTCCGTGATGGCGAGCTCCGGAGTGGCAATCAGGCCGGCGTTGATATAGACCAGCTTGTCTATCGCATCGGCACTAGGCTTGTCCTTGATGACTGCGCGGACGAGCTTCTCGATGAGCGGGATAAACCAGATGAGGATGGAAGTGTTGATGAGGTTGAATACCGTGTGCAGCATTGAGATGCTGTAGAGCGGGGTCTCGTCGCTGCCGCCCATGCCCAGAGCGTTGATTATCAATTCAATCAGCTTGGTGAAATAAGGGAAGAGCGCTACCGCCCAGATGACGCCGAACACATTGAACACCGTGTGCGCCAGGGCCGCCCGTTTGGCGTTGACATTGCCGACCGCCGCCGCTATGTTGGCCGTGATGGTGGTACCGATGTTCTCGCCGAGCACCATCGCCGCCGCCATGTCGAACTGTATCCAGCCCATATTCAGGATGATGAGGGTCAGCGCAACCGTGGCGCTGGAGGACTGGAGGATGAGGGTCAGGGCCGTGCCGACCAGCACGAAAAGCAGCACTGAAAGCACTCCGTGGCCGGACCAGGAACTGATGAATGAGAGAATCTGAGGCGACGACTCGAGGTCAGGCACTGAGTTTTTCATGAACGAGAGGCCGAGGAAGAGGAGGCTGAAGCCGACCACTATCTCTCCGATGTCGCGCCATTTGCCCTTCTTGGAGATGCTCATTAGGAAGCCGACTGCCATCAGAGGCACGGCGAGGATGGAAATGTCTGCCTTGAATCCGAAGAGCGAGATGATCCAGGCTGTGAAAGTGGTGCCGATGTTGGCGCCCATAATTACTCCAATCGCTTGAGTCAGCGTGAGAATGCCGGCGTTGACGAAGCTGACCACCATCACGGTGGTGGCGCTGGAGGACTGGACGACCGCAGTGACTCCGAGGCCGGTGGCGACTCCCTTGAGAGGATTGGAGGTGATTGAGGAAATGAATCTGCGCAGGCCGTCACCAGCGGCCTTCTGAAGTCCGGAACTCATCAGGTTCATTCCGTAGAGGAACATTCCGAGGGCTCCGAGGAGTGTTAACAAACCGATTATCATTACTAACTTGTTTCTGGCGGCAAAATTCGGAAAAATCCGCCGGATTTAACATATACTAAATCGGATGTAACAAATATTTAACATGCGCCGCCATTTTATTGAGGGGGAAATGATAACTTTGCACAGACCGAAATATGGAGAATATGGCCGAGATACTTATAATCGAAGACGAGGCGGATATCCGCGAAATCCTGACATTCAACCTTGAGAGCGCCGGATACAGGGTGCTGGCGGCAGAGTCCGCGGAGCAGGGGCTGAAACTCCTCTCCTCCGGGACCGACCTCATCCTGCTGGACGTGATGCTTCCCGGGATGTCCGGCTTCCAGCTTGCCCACAGGCTGAGGCAGGACGGAGGCAACCGCATTCCCATAATATTCCTTACGGCCCGCGGCACGGAGAACGATGTGCTGACCGGCTTCTCGGCGGGCGCCGACGATTATATTCCCAAACCCTTCTCCATCAATGAGGTGCTCGCCCGCGTGAAGGCTGTGCTGCGGCGCAGCGGCTCCGAGGTCGCCAGGCCGGACACGCTGGATTTCGGCGGCCTGCACATCGACCTCGCCTCCGAGACGGTGGAGCTCGACGGGGAGACGATTCAGTTCTCCCGGAAAGAATTCGACCTGCTCGCCCTGCTCGCAAAGCACCCGGACACCTATTTCTCCCGCACGGCGCTGATCTCCGACCTCTGGAAGGATGCCCCGTATGTGCTTGACAGAACGGTGGATGTGCATATCGCTCGCATCCGGAGCAAGCTCGGCAAGTACCACGACATCATCCGCAACAAGACCGGATTCGGATATTATCTCGATTCGCATTATGACATACCGGAATAAGCTGATATTCACCATTTCGGCGGTATTCGTGGTGTTCGCGCTGATTACCGTCAACCTGGGCCTGGTGAGCGAGGACAGTTACCGCCGCGCCATCATCAAGTCCCGACTGGAGAGTTACGCCGACATGGTGGCGAAGTCCGATTCGCTTCCCAATGTGCTGCGCTATCTGCCTGAGGACATCAGGGTTACGGTGATCGGGGAGGACGGCGGTGTACTGCTGGACTCTTCGCTGCCGGTGCCGGAGATGGAGAATCATCTGCAGCGTCCGGAGGTCAAGGACTGCCTCAAGAACGGCATCGGCACTTCCATCCGCAAGTCGGAAACCTCCAAGCAGAAGTATTTCTATTTCGCCAAGTCCTACGACGGGCGGATCATCCGCGTGGCGCAGCTTTTCGAGGTCAATCTCAGCAAGTTCTTCAGAACCGACTGGATGCTGATACTCAGCATCTTCTTCCTGCTGGTGCTGGCGCTGGTAACGCTGATATACCTCTCCGACCGCTACGAGCGGCGGGAGGCGGAGCAGGCGGACAGGGAGACCCGGCGGCTCAAGCACGAGATGACGGGCAATATTTCGCACGAGCTCAAGACGCCGGTGGCGAGCATCCAGGCCTATCTGGAGACCATCGTCAACCATCCGGAACTCGACGAGGAGAAGCGCCGCCTCTTTATCGAGCGCTCCTACCTGCAGTCGCTGCGCCTCTCCGATATGATTACGGATATCTCGCTGATTACCAAGCTGGAAGAGGTGCCGGAGCAGTTCAAGATCACTCCGGTGAACATCCGGACGGTGCTGCTGGAGGTGGCGGACGAGATGTCGCAGTCGCTTGAGAGCCATCAGATTACGATTGACAATCAGCTGCCGCCTGTCTGCGTGCGCGCCAACTATCAGCTCGTCTATGCCATCTTCCGCAACCTCGTGGAGAATACCCTGAAATATGCTGGCGACGGGAGCGCGGCTTCCGCTTCCTGCACCGTCGAGGAAGGGGAGTACCGCATTGACTATCATGACAATGGAGTCGGAGTGGAGCCCGAGCAGCTGGACAGGATATTCGAGCGCTTCTTCCGCCTCGACGCCGACCGCGCCAAGCCCGTCGGCGGTTCCGGCCTCGGCCTCTCCATAGTCCGCAACGCCGTCCTCTTCCACCACGGCACCATCCGTTCCTACTGCGTCCCCGGCGGCGGTCTCGGCTTCAGCTTCACGCTCCGGGATTTGAAGTAGGACGGCCCCGACCGTCCCCTCGACAGGCTCGGGGGCCGCTTGCATATTGCTGCCGATACCGGGTTTGACTAACAAGCCGCATCAGCGGCGCGGTGGAGCGTCAGCGAGATTTCGAAGAAATCGAAGCAGCGGAGCCGCCCGACGGCTGCGGAGCAGACGGCGGTATGCCCCTGAAAGGGGCTGTCGGCGTTAGCCGACTGGGGTTAGAGCAGCGAAGCGAGTCGCGCCAGCGGCTCGCGAAAGCCCCAGATAGCGTAGCCGTCAGGCTACGCTATCTGGGGCTTATTCCCGCGCTCGCGGCGCTCGGGCTCGTCGATGCGGCGGTCGGGCATCTTGCCTTCCTGCAGCTCCTTCCAGGCGATGCGGTTGCGGTAGATGTCGATGGCGGTGAAGATTGCAGCCCTCATCGAGCGGGCGTCGGCCTCGTCGCGGCCTGCCATCTCGTAGGCGGTGCCGTGGTCAGGGGAGGTGCGGATTACAGGAAGTCCGGCGGTAAAGTTGACCCCGTCCTCGAAAGAGAGCGCCTTGAACGGGGAGAGTCCCTGGTCGTGGTACATAGCGAGGGTGGCATCGAAATTCTCGTAGTGGCTCAGGCCGAAATAGCCGTCAGGGGAGAACGGGCCGAAGGCGAGGATGCCCTCCTCCGTGGCCCTGCGGATGGCCGGGATGATGATGTCCTGCTCCTCGGTGCCGAGAAGTCCGCCGTCGCCGCTGTGAGGGTTGAGGCTGAGCACTCCGATGCGCGGCTGGTCGATTACGAAGTCCTGCTTGAGGGATTCGTTGATCAGGCGCAGCTTGCTAAGTATCTTCTCCTCCGTAATCTGCGCCGGCACGTCCTTGAGAGGAATGTGGCCGGTCACGACGGCGAGCTTGAGGCGGTGGCTGACCATAAACATCGCCACATCCTTGACGCCGAAAGCGTTCTGGATATATTCGGTATGGCCCGGGAAGCCGAAGCCCTCGTTGGACATCGCCTTCTTGTTGATAGGACCCGTCACGAGTACGTCAATCTTGCCTTCCTTTAGCTCGCGGACGGCGGTCTCCAGCGAGAGAATCGCGCCCTTGGCGGACTCGGCGGTGGCCTGTCCCGGCTCTGCGAAAGTGCTGTCAGGCAGACAGTTGACTATATTGATGCGCTTGGGATGAGCCTCGGTAGCGGAGGTGATGGCATTGGTGTCCATCTGCTCGATCTCCGGGATGGACTTGCGGTAGAAGCCGAAGAGCTTGGACGAGCCGTAGATTACCGGCGTGAACTGCTCGAGTATTCTCGGGTCGGCCAGCGCCTTGATGATGACCTCGTATCCGATGCCGTTGGAATCACCCTGGGTGATGCCCACTATAATTTTGTCATTCTGCATATATATTCAATTTATAATCAATTATTTCCAAATCAGTCAGCAGCCCCCGCCCCGTTGAAGCCGGCCGGACCGTCAGCAGCCCCCGGACCATCCGGCCCGCTAAAACCATCCTGCCCGGAGGCGGACTCGCCAAACAGCCCCTCCTCCTCCTTGGAAGCCAGATACCCTTCATCGTCCGGCAGCCCCGGCAGCGAATAGGCCTCCACCGCCAGGCGGTCGCAGCGCTCGTTCTCCGGATGCCCCGCGTGCCCCTTTATCCAGTTGAACTGCAGTGAGAAGCGGGTCGCGAGGGCGTCGTATTGCGCCCAGAGGTCCTGGTTCTTCTTGCGCTTCCACTTCTTCACGATAGTATTCACCACATAGGTGGAGTCGCTGAATACCAGCACTTCAGCCCCGTCCCAGCGTATCGCCTCCAGCCCGCGGATCACGGCCAGAAGCTCCATCCGGTTGTTGGTGGTCAGCGCGTAGCCGCCGGAGAGCTCCTTCCGGAGAGAGCCGCACACGAGCACGACTCCGTAGCCTCCCGGGCCCGGATTGCCGCTCGCGGCGCCGTCGGTGTAGAGATATATGGGCGGTTTTGTTGGCATTTCCTGCAAATTTAGTTATTTTTGCGCGATAAAGAATCAAAATGGGAAAGATGCGTTCGATAATGGTCACGGGCGGCGCCGGCTTCATCGGAAGCCATGTCGTGCGTCTGCTGGTCAACAAATACCCGGAATACCGGATTGTCAACGTGGACAAGCTGACCTATGCCGGCAACCTTGAGAACCTCAAGGACATAGAAGGAGCGGAGAACTACCGTTTCGTGCGTGCCGACATCTGCGACTTCGACGCTATCCTCTCGCTGATGCGCGAAGAGAACATTGACGGAGTGATACATCTCGCGGCGGAGAGCCATGTGGACCGCAGCATCAAAGACCCTTTCACCTTCGCCAAAACCAATGTCCTCGGCACGCTGAGCCTGCTCCAGGCGGCGCGCATCCATTGGGAGAGCCTGCCGGAGAAATACGAGGGCAAGAGGTTCTACCACATCTCCACCGACGAAGTTTACGGCGCGCTGGAGATGAACCGTCCCGAGGGCTGCCCTGACAGCGGAGAATGCGGGGGCGGACCTTTCGGAGACAAATTCTTCACCGAGGACGGCAAATATCAGCCGCACAGCCCGTACAGCGCCAGCAAGGCATCGAGCGACCACTTCGTGAGAGCGTTCCACGACACCTACGGGATGCCGACCATCGTCACGAACTGCTCCAACAACTACGGCCCGTACCAGTTCCCGGAGAAGCTTATACCTCTCTTTATCAACAATATACGTCACCGCCGTCCGCTCCCTGTCTATGGAAGGGGGCAGAATGTGCGCGACTGGCTCTATGTGGAGGACCACGCGAGGGCGATAGACCTCATCTTCCACAAGGGCAAGGTGGCCGA
This sequence comes from bacterium, assembly GCA_963588685.1. GTDB lineage: Bacteria > Bacteroidota > Bacteroidia > Bacteroidales > UBA932 > Cryptobacteroides. The sequence goes on along the minus strand of CAVAID010000005.1, from coordinate 49,231 downwards.
CACCTACAACATCGGCGGTTTCAACGAGTGGAAGAACATCGACATCGTCAAGACCCTCATCAGGGTGACGGACAGGGTGCTGGGCCGTCCCGAGGGAGCTGACGACGACCTCATAACTTATGTGACCGACCGTGCCGGACACGACCTTCGCTACGCCATCGACTCCACCAAACTCAAGACCGAGCTGGGCTGGGAGCCGTCGCTGCAGTTCGAGGAGGGCATAGAGCGCACCGTGCGCTGGTATCTGGACAACCAGGAATGGATGGACAGGGTGACCAGCGGCGAGTATGAGAAGTACTACGAACAGATGTACGGGGGCAGATGAGAATTTTCGAGAAACTGATTCTGATTGCCCTGATTCTGAACTGCACTGCACTTACCGCGGCGGCGCAGTTCGCCCTTGAACGCCCGGACACCCTCAATGCCAGAATCGACAGGAAGATGAGGCTCGGACCGGACACCGAGTTCAGGGTGACGCAGATCATCGCGCCCGCAGTGCTCATCACCGGCGGTGTCGCAGTGCACTGCTTCGCCCACGACAGCTTCGACAACTATATGCGGGAGAGGTCCCAGGCATGGAGGGGCGAGGCTCCCAAAGCAATTATTGACAATTACATACAGTATCTCCCATACGCCTTCGGGCTGGGACTCGGCGCCCTCGGCGTGAATGCCCAGCACAGGTTCGTGGACAGGGCGATAGTAGTCGGCATCTCTACGCTGACTATGGTCGCCGTCACGCGCACTATGAAGACGGTGATCAATTCCCCGCGTCCTGACGGCTCCGACGCCAAGTCCTTCCCGTCCGGACACACTGCCACGGCATTCACCGGGGCCGAGCTGGTCCGTATGGAATACGGCTGGGGCTGGGGCATCTGTGCCTACGCCCTCTCCACCGGAGTCGGCCTGCTGAGGATGAACAACGACAAGCACTGGTTCAGCGATGTGCTCGCCGGTGCCGGCATCGGCATGCTCAGCGCCCATATGGGAGAATGGCTGCTCAACCCTACAAAACGGCTCTTCCGGATGGATGTCGCCGTGCTTCCCGAGTATGACCCATACACCGGATCCGCCGGTATAAATTTAGCCTTAAAGTTCTGATTAACAACGAATTACAATGATTACCCCCCCCCTCAAAAATCAATATGTTAGAAAAGTTTAAATCAAGGTTTCTTGACAGAAGGCTCATCTTCGTGATGGACCTCTGCCTGTCACTGCTGGCCTCCATCATCATCGCCATCGTGGCGTTCTTCTGCAGGGTGGATGCCGTCGAATCGAGGACGTTCAACATCGTCTGGGGGCTTACTTCATTCTTCTCATCAGGGCTGATGTTCTATCTGCTCAAGACCTACACGATCATCATCCGCCACTTCTCCTTCAAGGACACCGCCCTCTTCGGGCTGGCCGCGCTGGGCAAGGTGGTGATCATGGGCATCGCGGTCGCCATCGCCGGAGGCTTCGCTCCGGTCGTCCTGCTGATGCTGATTGCCGACGCGCTGCTCTCTCTGGTAATTCTCTGTCTGGTGCGCCTGCTGATGATTGTGGTCTATGACAGCTACAAATCCCGCCTGCGCGATGCGCAGAAGCGCCTGAGGGTGCTGGTTTACGGCACGAGCGACAAGTCCGCCGCCACCGTGACCAGGCTCCGCGGCTCGCCACACTACGATGTGGTCGGTTTCCTGACTCCGGACAGCAGCCTTGTGGACACCAAGTTCTGCGACAAGCCGGTATTTATCCTCGGTGACGAGAAGTCCTTCGGCAAGACTGCCGAGGAGCTCTCTCTCGGGGGAGTCATGTTCGCGACCGACGCCGACGTGCAGCACGAGCAGAGCAATCTCGTGGGCCTCTGCACCAAGCTCAGCCTCAAGATGCTCATCGTCCCTACGATCGACAATCTTGGCGCCGCAGACAACGGGGGCAAGCTCAATGTGCGCGAAGTAAAGATTGAAGACCTGCTCGGCAGGGAAGAGATAAAGATTTCCCTTGATGCCATCAAGGCGCAGTTCAAGGATAAGGTGGTGATGGTTACCGGCGCCGCCGGCTCCATCGGCTCTGAGCTCTGCCGTCAGCTCGCCGGCTTCGGCATAAAGAAACTGGTGCTCTACGACAACGCCGAGACTCCTATGCACAACCTCCGTCTCGAACTCGACCGCACCTTCCCGGAGCTGGACTATGTGCCGGTAATCGGAGATGTGCGCCAGAAGCCCCGGCTGGACTTCGCGTTCAGGACATACAGGCCGCAGATTGTCTTCCACGCCGCTGCCTACAAGCACGTGCCGCTGATGGAGGAGAACCCTTGCGAAGCCGTGCTGGTCAATGTGGCCGGCAGCCGCAATGTGGCCGACAAGTGCGTGGAATACGGAGTTGAGAAGATGGTGATGATCTCCACCGACAAGGCCGTAAACCCGACAAACATAATGGGATGCACCAAGCGTCTCGCCGAAATATATGTCCAGAGCCTCGGACTCGCCATCGAGGGCGGCAGGGCTCCGGGCAAGACGAAGTTCGTCACGACCCGCTTCGGCAACGTGCTGGGCTCCAACGGCTCCGTGATTCCGCGCTTCCGCGAGCAGATAGCAGCAGGCGGCCCTGTGACCGTGACCGACAAGAACATAACCCGCTTCTTCATGACCATCCCGGAGGCCTGCCGCCTCGTGATGGAGGCCGCGACCCTGCAGACCGAGAACCGCATCTGCGTCTTCGATATGGGCCAGCCTGTCAAGATAGATTCGCTCGCAAGGCGCATGATCGAGCTCTCCGGCCTCGTGCCTGACAAGGACATACAGGTGGTCTATACCGGACTCCGCCCGGGCGAGAAGCTCTACGAGGAGGTGCTCTCCAATGTGGAGAATACCGAGCCTACCGTGCACGCCAAGATCCGCATCGCCAAGGTGCGCGAGTACGACTGGCAGGATGCATCCAAGGTTGTAGATGAGCTCGAGAGGCTCAGCCGCGAGGTGATAATCCCGGATATGGTCAAACTGATGAAGAAGACCGTACCGGAGTACATCTCCAACAATTCAAGATTCCAGGAATACGACAAGAAATGAAAGTTTTGGTTACCGGCGCCGCCGGATTCATAGGTTTCCATCTGACGCAGAGGCTCCTCGGCAGGGGCGACAGCGTCGTGGGAATAGACAATCTCAATGACTACTACCCCGTTGCGCTGAAGCGGGCGAGGCTCGCCGAGATAGGGGACAACCCGCACTTCCGCTTCGAGGAGATGGACATCGCCGACAGGCGGGCTCTGCCTGAACTCTTCGAAAAGGAGAAGTTCGACGCCGTGGTCAACCTCGCAGCTCAGGCCGGAGTGCGCTATTCCATCGAGAATCCATGGGCCTATGTGGAGAGCAACCTGGTGGGCTTCGTCAATGTGCTCGAGTGCTGCCGCCACTATCCGGTGAAGCACCTCGTCTATGCGAGCTCCAGCAGCGTCTATGGCGGCAACGAGAAGACCCCGTTCAGCGAGGAGGACAAGGTGGACAATCCTGTCAGCCTCTACGCCGCCACCAAGAAATCCAACGAGCTGATGGCATCCTGCTATTGTAAGCTCTACGGCATCAGGGCCACGGGCCTGAGGTTCTTCACGGTTTACGGGCCGTGGGGCCGCCCGGACATGTCCCCGATGCTCTTCGCCTCCGCCATCAGCGCGGGCCGTCCGATCAAGGTATTCAACAACGGCGACATGATGCGCGACTTTACCTATGTCGATGACATAGTGGAGGGCGTGACGAGGGTGCTGGACAAAGCCCCGGAGATGCACGAAGTCTATAATATCGGCTGCAGCAACCCCGTGAAGCTGATGGACTTCATCAGCGAGATAGAGAGCGCCGTCGGACATCCGGCAGAGAAGATAATGCTGCCTATGCAGCCGGGCGACGTGTATCAGACCTACGCAGACACAAGCAAGCTGGAGCGCGACTTCGGCTACAAGCCGGGAGTCACCCTCCACGAGGGTATTGCCCGCTTTATAGAATGGTATAAATCAGACAAGAACCCGTTGAGATGAAGTTAGACAAGATCCTTCAGATTTTCGTAGTAAAGGAGAAAAAATTCTTCCCGCTTTTCCAGCAGTCGGCGGAGAACATCAAAAAGGCTGCCGAACTCCTGCTTGAACAGACCCAGGAGGACGATGCCGACAAGCGCAGGATATACGCGCACCGCATCAAGGAATGCGAGACCCTCGGCGACAGAATCACCGACAAAATCATCGACGAGCTGCTCGACGCGGTGGTGACTCCTTTCGACAGGGACGACATCCACCAGCTAGCCGAGGATATGGACACCTTCCTCGACTGCATCAGGGACTGCTCCAAGAAGATAGCCATCTATCAGCCGAAAGACCCAAGCCGCAAGGTAATCGAGATTGCCGAGTATGTGCTCCGGGATGCGGAGATCCTGCTTCAGATTACGGGGCTCTTCGAGCAGATGAGGGACAAGGCCAAGGAACTCGACGCCCTCTGCGACAACATCAAGGAGATCGAGCACATAGTGGACGACATCTACGAGTCCTATATGAGCAATCTCTTCGAGTTCGAGAAGGACCCTATCGAGCTGGTCAAGAAGAAGAACATCATCCAGGCAATAGAGGACATTTCGGACGAAGCCAAGCATCTGTCCAGCACGGTAAGGAATATAGTCGTCAAGATGGGCTAGCGGATGATAGTCATAGTATTGTTCACGGCGCTTCTCGCGCTTGCCTTCAGCTTTACCAACGGAATGAACGATGCGGCCAACTGCATCGCTTCCGCCGTGGCGACCAAGGCCCTTTCGCCAAAGGTGGCGGTGGCCTGGTCGGCGTTCTGGATACTCTCGGCCCTCTTTTTCTTCGACCTCACCGTGGCTTCCACTATGGGAAGCGGTATCGTGAGCGAGAGCTGCATAGATGTTTTCGTGATTCTCGCGGCCCTGCTGGGCTCCGTGTTCTGGGTGTTTACCTGCAGTATGGTCGGCCTCCCTATTTCCGCCTCGCACGCGCTGATCGGCGGGCTGATCGGTCCGGTATGGTTCGTTTACGGTTCGGAATACCTGGTGAGCGACGGTATCATCAAGACCCTGGCATTCATAGTGATAGCCCCGCTTATCGGTATGGTGATGGGATTCACGCTCAACTGCCTTTTCCTCTTCATCTGCCGCCGCTTCAAGGCGCGCAGGGTCGATAAGGTGTTCAGGGTGCTGCAGGTTATCTCCTGCGCCGAGTTCTCCCTGGGCTTCGGGGCCAACGACGGGCAGAAGACGATGGGCATCATCGCTGTGCTGCTCTCCTCCGCCTTCGCCGCCGACCCTGAGAACGGCATTCTGCGCTTCCTCTACGGCGATGCCTGGCAGGCTTCTGTCGCCGCCGGAAATACCGGTTTCTTCGTGCCGCTCTGGCTGGAGCTGGTCTGCTACGGACTGATTGCCCTCGGCACCGTCACGGGAGGCTGGAAGGTAATCCGCACGCTCGGCGACGGGCTCAGCAAACTTACCCCGATGCAGGGATTCTGCGCGGAAGGTTCCGGAGCTGCGACCCTGATTCTGACCGCTCTCTTCGGTATCCCGGTCAGCACCACTCACACCATCACCGGCTCCATAATCGGTACCGGTCTCACCAGGGGAGTGAAGAGGGTCAAGTGGATGACTGCCAAGAACATAGTCTGGGCCTGGGTGCTCACGATCCCGGCAGTCGTAGTGATTTCCGGCCTGATTTACCTAGCGATGGTAAACTGGTTTGGAGTTCCCGTCAAAGTATTCTAGGACGGAGCGCAGGACTGAAATCCTGTCATCTTCTTCAACGAGAGTTTCGAGAGGTACGGCCATCGCCGCCACCTTGCCGCTGCGCGTACTGAAATATGTCGCAGCGCCGTAGGTTGAGCGGGGGTAGCGCAGCCAGATGCCGCTGCCTGAGCCTGCAGGGTAGATGCCGTCAGGGTTTTCCACGCAATAGATTTCGGAGTTGAGGCTGGAGGAGTACTCCATGCCTCCCACAAGTCCGCTCCTGCTGCCCGCAGGGGTGCTGAGCCTGTAGCCCAGTACGGCAGGGGAGAATGCCCTTGCAGTGCTGTCTGAGGCAATGTTTGCGCCGGAGATGAAGAGTCTGCCCCCGTCCTCGAGGAAGCCGGTGAGAGCGTCGCGCAGATTCTCCGGGAATACCGGGTATTTTTGCCCGCCCTGCTTGCCGCAGATGAGGTCAACGCTGCGCGGGAATTCGCCTCCCCCGCAGAATGCGTCCCTGGAAACCGAGCAGAACGGGTAACCCAGAGCCATCAGGGCCCTGCCGTGTATGTAAGGGTAGTCGAAGGTGTTGCCGGCTATCACCTCGCCCGCCCTGTCGTCGAGGCTCGCCCCGAAGCCGGGGTAGTCATTGTCGATGAACTCGGCGTTGCGGTCATATTCGTAGTTCTCGCCTATGTAGTTGATCTCGCGGATGTAAGGGACTCCGCTGTCCTTGCGGGCATCGAAGCCGGCGTAGTCCTGAGTGTCAATTGCGGCCGGTGCAGATACGCGGTAGAAGTTGTTGACTATCAATACTGTATCCTTGCCTTCGGAGGTTCCCGGCAGGCCTGCGGAGAGGATTTCGGACGGGAAGCTGCGGCCTCCGTCGTTGAACGCCTCCACCTTGAAGCTGTAGATGTGTCCGTGCTCCAGAGGAAGTTCGAGGCTGGTGGAGAGGGTCTCCGTCCCGGCATCGAAGGCCCCGCCGTCCCTGCGGGTATAGACTATGTAGCCCCGGCTCGCGGCTGTGGGCTCCTTGGGGTCTGCGGTCGGCTTCCACTCCAGACGCACCCTGTCGCCGGAAATTATCCGCGCCGAGAATGCCTGCACAGGCAGCGGCTGCACGGCGTAAGGGCAGCAGTAGTATTCGCTCAGGGTCTTGAGTATGCCCTTATAGACGGCCCTGCAGACCGTAAATCTGAATGCCGGGTCGAGGCCGTATCGCATGTCGGCGAAGTTCTGGTGGCTAAGGAGCTCGAGTATCATCGCGGGCACTCCGGAGGTGCGGCACTCGCTGTAGCTCTTGTCCCAGAGGCCGCGGCGGGTCCACTCCGGGTCGAAGTCGGAGCGGATGTCCTCAACTATCTGGGTCTGCACATAGTCGCAGAGCAGGCGGCTGATGATTCGGTCGCGGCCGTCTGAGAACTCGCGCTCGCCCTCGTTGCGAAGGGTGTAGATGGCGAGAGTGCCTATCGTACTGTCGGCCTGGGCTGTCCCGGCATCGGTGTGGAAGGCGAGAGCGAGGTCGAAGGGGATGTCCTTCTGCTCGTGCATCATAGTCGTCCAGCGGCCGCGGGCCGCGTAGTCGTTGGTGTAGTCGCTGTCCCAGTTGCGGGTGACGGTGCTGTCTGCCCCCGCCCACTGCATCCAGTAGTGCGCACCCTCGGCGGAGCTGGCCATCCCGGAGACAGAGCCCCCGCGCTCCAGCTTGCCCATACCGCCGCCTATCTTGACGGCATCTGCGGTGACGCAGCGTCCTTCGGCGCCCCTGTTGTCGAGGCTTACATAGCTTTCGCAGTCAGGCGCGAACTCGAATGTGCCGAGATATATCCAGGTGCCGCCGCCGCGCTTCTGGTTGACGGTGAACTCCGTCTCGCCCCCGAGGTGGTGCACGGTGTAATGTGCTGAGCTGCTGCTGTTTTCCAGAGTTTTATAGGAGACATAGACGGCGTATTCGCCCCGCTCCTCTATATCGGCGGTCCAGCGGACGCTTGCGCTCGCCTTGGCGGAGCAGTCGGCCTTGCGCGCCGTGCCTGCCGTGAAGGGGTTGTCTGAGAAGGTATAGGCCTGCTTGAAGTCTGCGAATCCGACTCCGGTGTCCTTCCATTGCCCCTTCTCGCTGTAGCTGCCGCTGCGGCGCAGCTCGCCCGTTCTCTCGCCCGGGAAGGTCGGATCGTTGTCGATGATGAATTCCCGCCTCTGGATGTCCCTCTCGCGCGGGGTCATCACATAGGCGCCGGAGTTCTCCAGCATCGGCATCAGGAAGGGGAGCACGAAGCTCTGCGTGAACATGTCCTCCACGGTGCGGTGCAGGGGAGCGCGCTGCCAGGACCAGCAGCCCCGAGTCTCGTCAAAGTAGCGGCCGTGGCTCTGCCAGAGGGCTATGTGCCTGCCGTCCAAGCCTTTGGGGTATTTGCGCGCGCCGACTCTGCGGACAAAGCCGGGGTCTGAGTCTCGCGGGTCCGCAATCTTCCCGGAATAGCCTGTAGGCTGTCCGTCGGAGCCCATCACCGGCAGGACGAGCTCGGAGAGGCGGTATCGGTTGGTATAGACTTCGCCCAGGGTGTAGCCCCCGGCGACTGACTTCATCTCGCTGCGCAGCTCGCGGTAGAACCACTCCAGGTCCTCCCTGTGCCAGGGATAGTAGGAGAGTTCGGCTGAGAAATAGAGGTCGAGCTTCTTGCCGTTTGGCTTGACGCGCTTCATCCTGAGCTCTTCGTCCACTCCCGTGTGGGCGCGCAGCCTGACCCGCAGCGTGTCGCAGACGGGCCCGAAATCCTTGGCGCGCGGAGTGCCGGCCTCCGCTGCGGAGAGCCCGAGAAGGCAGCAGAGCGCTATCAGTGCAAGGCGGCGCTTCATTTGCGCGACCTCCCTGACATTATGAGGTTTATGAAGAATGTAAGCACGGTGGCTATGCCTATGGCAAGGCAGTCCGCCTTGAAGTCGTTGATGTCCTCGCTGCGGTAGGGGAGAGTGCCCTGGACTATCTCGGTGAGTCCGGCGAAGATGCAGGCGAAGGAGCAGATACAAATCAGCGAGACCAGCGCCTCTCCGGCCGGCTTGGGCTTGTCGCGGAAAGCGAAGAATCCTATCAGCGGGGCGGGGAAGAACATGCAGAAATGCACAACCTTGTCCATCGGAATGCCGAAAATGGTCTTCTGGATGCTCGGGAGGTCATCGAAGTGCCCGAAGCAGAGGTAAGCGACCCCCGCCAGATAGACGACCAGCAGAATCCGGAAGAAATTATAAAGTCTGCATTTCATAGAGTTTCCTGTAATAACCGCCGAGCTCGATGAGTTCGTCGTGCCTGCCCCTCTCGACTATCCGGCCCTCGTTCATTACCACAATCTCGTCGGCCTTGCGTACCGTGCTGAGCCGGTGGGCGATGGAGATGGTGGTGCGCTGGCTCATCAGGTAGTCGAGCGCGTCCTGCACCATCCTCTCGGACTCGGTGTCGAGCGATGCGGTGGCCTCGTCGAGGATGAGTATCGGAGGGTTCTTGAGTATGGCCCTGGCTATGCTGAGGCGCTGCCTCTGGCCGCCGGAAAGCAGTACTCCGCGGTCGCCGATGCAGGTGTTGTAGCCTTCAGGCTTCTCGATGATGAAGTCGTGGGCGTTGGCAATCTTCGCCGCCGCCACTACCTGCTCCATCGTCGCGCCTTCGACTCCGAAGGCTATGTTGTTGAATATCGTGTCGTTGAAGAGGATAGGGTCCTGGTTGACATTGCCTATCAGGGCGCGCAGGTCGCGGGTGCTGACTTCCCTGATGTCGACTCCGTCTATGAGTATGCTGCCGCCCGTCGGATCATAGAAGCGCGGGATGAGGTCCACGAGGGTGGATTTGCCCGCTCCGCTCGCTCCGACTATGGCTATGTTCTTGCCTTTCGGGATGGTAAGGCTCACGTCGTGAAGCACTTCGCGCCCGCTCTCGTAGCTGAAGTTTACATTGCGCAGCTCGATGCTCCGCCCGAAGCTCTTGAGGCTCTTTGGCTGCGCAGGCTCCGTTATATTGTTCTCCGCGTTGAGGATCACATCGATTCTCTCCATTGATGCGAGTCCCTTCGGGATGCCGTAGGCCGCTCTGGAAAGGTCTTTTATAGGCTGGATGACGCTGTAGAGTATGGCCATGTACGCCATGAAGCTCGGGGCGTCGATTACCGAGTGTTCGCCCAGGATGAGGGTGCCGCCGAACCAGAGGACTATGGCGATCATCACCGAGCCGAGCAGCTCGCTCACCGGGTGGGCGCTGGACTGGCGTATCGCGACGCGGCTGTTCTTGTTGCGCATCGCTTCCGTGACGGCGTTGAAGCGCTCCGACATCTTCTTTTCCGCGAGGAAGGCCTTGATGATTCTCAGTCCTCCCAGGGTCTCCTCGACCTGGCTCATCGTGTCGCTCCAGTACTGCTGCGCCTCGATGGACTGCGCCTTGAGCTTGCGGGCTATCGCGCTCATTATCCCGATCATTATCGGGGCGAATACTATCGTGAAGAGGGTGAGCTCCCAGGACATCCTGAAGAGCACGAAGAGGTAGATTACGATCAGGATAGGGTTCTTGATCAGCATCTCGATGGTGCTGGTGATGGAGTTCTCCACCTCCTGCACGTCGCCGCTGATGCGGGCTATTATGTCGCCCTTGCGCTCCTGGCTGAAGAATCCGAGCGGCAGCGAGAGGATTTTGTCATAAATCTGCATCCTCATGTCCTTGACCACGCCGGTGCGAATCGGCACCATCACCGCGGCGGCCCCGAAGTAGCAGGAAGTCTTGAGGAGAACTATGCCGCAGAAAATCAGGCAGAGCATCAGCAGGATGCGGCTCGGGCCGTAAATCTCGATGAACTGCGAGACATAGTAGTAGGCGTTGTTGGTGATTTCGTTGAACGGCATCCCGCGGTGCCAGGGGATGAACTCGTAGCTGTGCTCGCCGACATTGAAGAGTATCTGCAGAATCGGGATGAGCAGGGAGAACGAGAACACGTTGAACACCGCCGAGAGGATGTTCATCAGCACCGAACCGGCGACGTATTTCTTATATGGAGCGACGTAGCGCTTGAGTATTTGCCAGAATTCCTTCATAGAAAAGCAAAGGTAACAATTTATCCTATATCGAACAACGGCGAGGCGGTCATCCTCGGAAGCACTACCAGGCGCACTGCGGGGTTGAGTACCCGGCGGGAGCAGTCGAAGGCGAGCTGTGCGGTGTTGTTGTGCTCGCTGCGGTGGCAGAGGAACACGTTGCGCAACCCCTCGTGGGCGAATCCCCGTATGGCGTCGGCGCACTCTCCGTTGGAGAGGTGTCCGCGGCCGCCGCGCACCCTGTCCTGAAGTTCCTCGGGGTAGGGGCCGCAGAGCAGCATCTCCGGGTCATAGTTGGACTCGATAACCACGCAGTCGGCCTGCTTCGCGAGGTCGAGGGCGGTCTTGGTCATCCTGCCTATGTCGGTCATTATCACGAACTTGAACTCATCGAGCAGAAGGGCGTATCCTACGGTCTGGGTGGCGTCGTGCGGGACCTCGAACCAGCGCGCGCGGATGCGGCCCGGCACTATCTCGTTCCAGCCTTCGCTGAGCTCCCGCTTGAGCGGGGCGAGGTGCTCTCCCGTGATGACCCTGCGCTGGAGGGCCGGCAGCAGCACCGGCGTCGCCCAGACGGGCTTGCCGACATGCTTGCAGAACGAGCCCAGCGAGCGTATGTGGTCCATATGGTCGTGGGTTATGAGTATCGCGTCTATATCGTCGTAGCTGAGGGAGTCCTTGGAGAACTCCTTGCCGAGGCGCCTCGGGCTGACTCCGGCATCGATGAGCACCCCGCATTCGCAGCGGGAGTCCTCGAATATCCCTATGAAGTAGCAGTTGCCGCAGCTGCCGGAAGAGAGTGACTTGAATTTAATCGTCTTCATCCTTGCAGTATTTGGAGATTACGCTGTAGGAGTCTGCGACTCCAAGCTCGCCTGCTCTGGACAGGTCGATGCAGCCTTTCTCCTTGTCCTTGAGATATATGAGCACGAGCCCGCGGTTGAAGTAGGCGTCGCCCATATAAGGGTAGAGCTTGACGGCCATGTCGTAGTTCTCGATTGCGCTGACAAACTGCGACGACAGGCACTGCAGGTTGCCGAGGTTGAAGTAGAGATACGGTATGTCCGGAAGTATAGTGAGGGCCTCGCGTATGTCGGCGATGGCCTCCGAGTAGTCGTAGCTGCGCTCGACCTTGCTGCTGACCCTTGCGCGTGCCGCGCCCTCGGTGTCCATCGAGAGGGTCTGCACATTGCCTTCGAGCGAGGCGATGAAGTCGGTCATCTCAGCCTTGAGCACGCCCCTGTTCATCAGGTAGAAGGCCTTGTAGTAGCGGGCGTACTTGTCCTTGTCGGCGCCGTCCTCAGCCGTGGCCACCGCCTTGTCGAACCAGGCGAGGGCGGCGTTGAACTGCCGGTTCTGCAGCTCCTGGAGGCCCTTGACGAAGCACTCCTCGGCGCTGGAACTGAAGACATAGGTGCTCGGCCCGGAAGTCGTGGCGTTGTCCACCGCCATAGGTAGAGGCGATGCGTCTATGAACCTGTCTATCAGGGCGTTCTCGTAGTTCTTGGCCACGAGGGTGGAGCCCCTGTCCTCCTTCTCGGCGGTGAGGGTGAAGCGGTAGAGCGGCTGGAGCCGGATGTCTATGTCGCGGTGCTGCAGGAGCTCGTTGTCGAAGTCCTTCTTGGCGAAGTCGGCGTCGAGCGCTATGAGCGAATTGTATTTGCGGGTGGTGTCGGCGAACTCCGTTCCGGAGCTCTTGGAGCGGTATTCCCTGACCTTCTCCTGGGCGGTCTTGTAGTCGGCCTTGGATTCGCGTGTGCGGCCGAGCATATTCTCCACATAGGAGCGGTTGAGGTAGGCCTTGGCGAAGTCCGGGTAGAGTTCGATGGATTTGTTGTAGTCTTCCAGTGCGTCCAGCCAGCGGCCCATTTCGATGAATATCGACGCCCTGTTGAAGTGGGCGAGCACATTGCCGGGGTTGATGTTGATGACCCTGTCCATATCTTCGAGGGCTTCGTCATAGGCGCCCACCTGGGCATAGATCAGGCTCCTGTTGTAGAGGGTGAGGGCGTTGCCCGGCTCGTGGCGGAGCACGGTGTTGAGGTCGGTCATCGCTCCGTTGTAGTCTTTCTGCTCGTAGCGGATCAGGGCCCGGTTGAAGTAGGCGAAGGTGCTGGTGGAGTCGAGCTCTATGGATTTGTCAAGGTCCGAGAGGGCTTCGCCGTAGCGTCCCTGCTGGGCATAGACCCTGGCGCGGCGGATGTAGCCCTCCGGGTCGAAGCGGTCCAGCTTTATGGCCCTGTTGTAGTCGGAGAGGGCCTTGAGGGTGTCGGCGAGGAAGAGGTAGGACGCGCCCCTGTTGAGGTAGGCCGAAGGGTCGCGCGGCTCTTTCTTTATGTATGTGTCGAAGTCCTTGACGGCATCCTCGAACTTCTGCGCGAGGAAGGAGGTCACGCCCCTCGAGAAATAGATGCCGCTCTGCCCCGGGCGCAGCCTGAGCGCGGTCTCGAAGTCGCTGTAGGCGGCGTCGTAGTCGCCGAAGCGGCTGCGGGTGATGCCGCGGTAGTGGTAGCCGTTGGTAAATACGGGGTTGAGGCGCACGGAGGTGTTGAAGTCGGTGTCGGCCCCGCGGAGGTCGCCGAGATTGTATTTGGCTATGCCTCTGAAGAAAAAGCCCCAGTAGCTGGCGGTGTCGAGCCGGGTAAGGATGTTGAAGTTTTCGATTGCCTGGGCGTATTTGCCGTCGGACAACGACTGCCGTCCTCTCCACATGAATACGTCTTTGTCGTACTGGGCGAGTGCGGAAGTTGCGCAGAAGAGCAGCAAAATGGCCGGCAGGATGAACTTTTTCATTATCTTTGCAAAGATAAACAATAATCGCTCCCGAATTGAAGCCGAGGTTTAAATTTGTTCTCCTTTTATCCCTTTTGTGTGTCTGCTCTCTTCCCTTGAGGGCGGGCGGGCCGCAGCTGCGCGAGGAGCTGGAGTTTCTGACAGATTCGCTCTCGGCGGGTCGCGGGATGGGGACGGCGGGCGCTCAGAACGTCGCGTTCTACCTGCTCCGCCAGATGCGCAACCAGGGGCTCCGCACGACAGTGCAGACCTTTACCGAAGGCGGCAGGACAGGGCACAATGTCGTGGCCGTAACTCCCGGATGGTTCAAGCGTTACATAGTTGTGGGGGCGTATTTCGACGGGCTCGGGACCCTCAGCGGGGAGGTCTATCCCGGCGCCGACTCCAACGCTTCCGGCGTGGCGGCGCTGCTCTCCCTCTCGAGGAGCCTCCCGGAGCTCTGCACCGGGGATACAGGGCTGATTTTCGTGGCTTTCGACGGGCACAACGCCAGCATGTCCGGCTCGCGCGCCTTCCTTGCCAAATACCGTTTCGAGTACCCGATCTGCCAGATGGTCAACCTCGACATAATCGGCTCCTCGCTCGTGCCGGTAAGCAAGGGCCGCCCCGACTACCTCATCGTCCTCGGCGGAGTGTCGCACCAGTTCTCGCTGGACCGCGCCAACCGCGAGCTGAGACTCGACCTGAGCTATGACTACTATGGCAGCCAGGCGTTTACGGACCTGTTTTACCGAAAGATAAGCGACCAGAAATGGTTCCTCGAGGCCGGCATCCCCAGCGTGATGTTCACCTCCGGCATCACGATGAACACCAACAAGTCCACGGATACCGTTTCCCGCCTCGACCTGCCCCTCCTCTCGAAGCGCATCAGCCTGATAGGCAGGTGGCTCGCTTCGATGCTGTGATGTCTCGCGATTTATTTGTAAATTTGCGGCGTTTTTAGTGATTACTATAAAATTACAGATATGGTTAAAGTCAATATCGAGGGTTGCAGCTCCTTTGTCAAGTCTGCAGATTACCAGAATTATGTAAAGAAGGCTCTTGCCGCCTACGATACTCTCCAGGCGGGCAACGGCGCAGGCAACGACTTCCTCGGCTGGAAGACCCTTCCGCTGGACATTCCGGAGTCGCTGATTGCCGACTGCGAGTCCATCCGCGACTCATGGAAGGCTAAGGGCGTCAACCTTATCGTCGTCATCGGCATCGGAGGCTCATACCTCGGAGCCCGCTGCGCGATTGAGGCCCTCTCCCACAGCTTCATCCGCAAGGAAGGCGTGCCTCAGGTAGTATTCGCGGGCAACAACCTTTCCGAGGAATATCTCGCCGAGCTGATGGACCTCGTGCGCGAGCGCAACGCCGCCTGCGTGGTCATCTCCAAGTCCGGCACCACCACCGAGCCTGCGGTAGCTTTCCGCATCGTCAAGGCCCACATCGAGAAGACATATGGCCGTACCGAGGCTGCAAGCCGCATCGTGGCCATCACCGACGCCGTCAAGGGCGCGCTCAAGACTCTTGCCACCCAGGAGGGCTACAAGACCTTCATCGTGCCTGACAATGTGGGCGGACGCTATTCAGTGCTGACTCCGGTGGGCATCCTGCCTATCGTACTCGCAGGCTACGACATCCGCGCGATGCTCAAGGGCGCTGCCGACGAGAGGGAGGCGCTCCTCAGGAAGTCCGAGGACAACCCTGCAGTGCAGTACGCCGCAATGCGCAACCTGCTCTACAGCGAGCTCGGCAAGAAGGTGGAGATCCTCGTGACCTTCAACCCTAAGCTCCAGTATCTCGGAGAATGGTGGAAGCAGCTCTACGGCGAGTCAGAGGGCAAGGAGCTCAAGGGCATCTTCCCGGCATCCATCGTCTGTACCACCGACCTTCACTCAATGGGCCAGTTCATCCAGGAGGGTGACAGGGTGATGTTCGAGACCACCGTCAAGGTTGAGAATTCCAACAGGGAAGTGGTCATCGGAAACGACGAGCAGAACCTCGACCAGCTCAACTACCTCGCAGGCCAGAGGGTGGAGCACTGCAACGCCATGGCACAGCTCGGCACCAAGCTCGCCCACATCGACGGCGGCGTGCCTCAGATGGAAGTCAGCATCGAGCGCATCAGCGAGGAGAACCTCGGCGCCATCTTCTACTTCTTCGAGTTCGCCTGCGGCATCAGCGCTTATGTCCTCGGCATCAACCCGTTCAATCAGCCGGGTGTTGAGGCCTACAAGAAGAACATGTTCGCGCTGCTCCGCAAGCCGGGATACGAAGCCCAGACCGAGGCAATCCTCAAGAGGATCTAAGCCTATTTCAGCTGATATTCCGTGACATTTTTGAGGCCCGGGATTCCGTAGTAGGAGGATACCAGGTCTCCTTTTATGTACACCTGCCTGCGGTGCAGCCCGGGGTTGCCGGGGAGGTTGAGCGCGGCGCGCACGGTCTTGTTTTTCAGCTCCACGCTGAGGCAGTATTCGCTGTCGGAGGTGCCGGAGCGCAGGCCCAGCAGGATGTTGGTCTCCTTGGAGAAAGGGGACTCGAACTCGTAGCTGGAGCTTCCCTTGGCGCTGCCGACTATGTAGCCGCGCACCCAGACCCCGCAGTCGCCGATGTGTTCCCTCGCTTCCAGCACATCCATAGCCTCCTCGGCACTGCTGCTCCCTCCGCCGCCGTAGGTGTAGCTGTCCGAGGTCCACTGCCGGCTCGTGTCAATCTGGATGGAGAGCCCGCCGGAGTCGCCGGACACCGTCGCGGAAATCTTGACCGAGAGCATCTGCGCCGCCTTCAGCGTCCGAGTGAAGAGGTCGTTCTTCATCCCGTCCTGGCTCAGCGACACGCTGACCTTGCCCGGGCTGAAATAGGCCGTGCGGCTCTCGCCGTATTCATAGACAAGACAGCCGTCGTCCCCGCTGACATAGAGGATTCCGCCCGGGAAGGCGTCCTCGAAACTCCCGTCCGGGACAAGCCGGATGCCGCTGTTGGTCTGGGCGCAGATGAGCTCCGCGCAGACATTTTCCCCCGACTTCACGACGACCTCCCTGCTGTCGCCGTACTGCGGGCTCTCGAACGCCGCCTCGTCGAACTTTTCGGAGACGGCGCTGACCGTGTAGCTGCCTTTGGCGACCGGGATTTTCTCCGGCGCGTCGCCGAAACGCCCGCTGTAGATTACCGTCCCGTCGGAGCCGGTAATGCTGAGCAGGAAGTCATCGGTGTCGGGAATGCCCTTGTCGCCTGAGGCTCTGCTTGTTAAGAATTTAACACTGATGCTGCCGTCCTGTCCCGATTCGAGACTCTGGCAAGAAATGAGTCCGGCGCAAAGCAGCGCTGCCGCCGCCGGAAAAGTGAAAATTGAAGTTCTCATAAAATTTTGAGTTTTCGCAAAGATAGCGAAAAAAATCAAAGCCGCAAGCCGTCATTGCGACGGTCTGCGGCTTTGTCTGGGTAAAAGCGACGCTCTACAGGAACCTGTTGGTCTCCACTATGAGTTTAGGAAGACCTGCGCTGCAGGTGTAGTATCCGTCGAAATCCTTGGTCTCGCTCTTGCCGGCGAAATCCATCTGTATGATGCCCAGCTTATCGCTCTTGTGGTCAGCTACATAGGTGGCGGTCCAAGGGTTCATCGCGTTGGAGTTCTTGGTGTAGGACATATGTATCCACTGGCCTCCCACATAGCCGCTGGCCTGGTTGACGGACCACACATAATCGCTGGAGCCCTTCGTGGCCTTGGCGTCTTCGAAGCACTTGGTCATCAGGCCTCTCTTCTCGTTCCAGTAGTAGGTGCAGAGGTCGGTTGTGCCGGACTGATACCTGTTCTGGTAGAGGAGTCTGGTCTTGGGCTTGTCGGACAGATTGTAGAACTGGATGTAGCCGTGGTCGTTGTATTCGTCGTCGCCGGTCCCGAAGAACGGTCCCAGCGTGCTGTCGGGATAGTTGTTGCTTCTGTCCCAGGCCTGGAAGACCACCATCTTGCCCTCGCAGTCCTTAAGCGTCATCCCCGGAGTCGGGTTCGCCACGATATAGTCGCTGAACTCATCCATCAGCTCCCTGGCCAGCTTGTAGTCCGCCTCGCCGTGCTTCCCCTCGAAAGCGCAGAAGAGGATGGCTGTCTCGTGCGGGTGCTTCTTCAGGAGCTTCACGATTTCATTGATTCCGGTACGGCCGGTGATTCCGCAGAAGATGTCCTGATGGAACATGCACACTATCTGCGGCTTGTCAGGCTCGAACCACGAGGACGGGTCGAACAGCTTGGAGGCGTTGAGCAGATAGGAATCCATACACCTGAAGCGGACGTCGAAACAGCGTACGCCCGCGTTCCACTGGCCCGCGATGTCCAGAGACTGGGTGCGGGCGTAAAGCCCGACTGTCTTGTCCACAACTCCTACACCGGTCATATAGTAGGTGTAGGTATCGTGAGTCCCCGGGATGTTCATATCGCAGAGCGGGGTGTCCTCCCTGCCTGCATAGATCTGGCTCATCCAGTTGCTGTAGTCGGTCTCGGCGCCGTTCTGGAATTCCTTGATTTTGGCGCTGACATTTTCCTCGAACTTTATGCCGGCATCCTGGTCAATATTATAGCTGGAGCTGTCCACTCCCAGCGTGTTTACGACCCATTTGTAGGCATTTAAGAGCCCGTTTGCAGCCTCTGTAGGATTGTCCACAAACCATGATACAAACCAGTTGATCAGGAAACCGAAGCGGGTAGGCGGCATTGACAGCATTGACAGCGTCTGCGCCTTCTCTTCGAGGTCGTCTTCATCGACCCACATCGCGGCATACTCTATGGCGCCTTTTGAAAGAACCAGCTTGACGCTGTCTTCCTCCGACACGAAATAATAGTCTTCTGACTGCATCATGACTTCGGCGTCCTCCCTTCCTTTAAGGTCGAAGGTGGCGCGGAATCCGGAAATTGCCTCTCCTTGCCCGTTCCAGGGATTTACATCCAACTTGCCCCAGGTCCCGTCCAGACTGTCGATAGTCCAGGTGGTCTCATCGCTGCCCTCTTCGAGCCCGCTTATGTGGAGATACATAAAGGTGCTGTCGGGCGACAGAACCCACATTCCGACATTCGACACGCCCTCCATCATTTCGCTGAGGTCCAGCGCCATGATCTGCCGGCTGAGCAGGTCGATCATCTCCTGCTTTTTCTTCTCCTCCTCGCTGAGCTCCGAGCTTTCCTTGCTGCAGCCGGTAAAGATGCAGCCCAGTGTGACGACGGCTGCAAACAAAGGCAATAAATACTTTCTAACCATTTTATACTGTTTCAAAAACGGGCGCAAATCTACACAAATATTGGCGTCCCGCAACGCTTTTTCTACAAAAATTCACGCCTCCCTTGCATCACTGCGAGGAAGGCGTTACTTAACCTAAACTTAAACTATGAAAAACTTCAGCGCTAAATTAGATATTTTTCTTTAACTGTGCAAATTTTTGTAAAAATTTTCCTACTTTTATCAAAATTTTACTCCCGAAGCCGGTGCGGGCTGCTGCCTGCAGGCTGCGGGAGGATGGTAGTGCAATGTTACTTTAATATCATATTATGAGGAAAACCCTATTTTGTGCGGCCGCAGCTGCGGCCCTGCTCTCCCTCGCTTCCTGCGGACAGAAGTACGAAACTGTCGCAGGCGACCCGCTGGAGACTAAAATCTACACCCTGGACAACGGCCTCAAGGTCTTCATGTCCGTCAACAAGGAACAGCCTCGCATCCAGACCTACATCGCCGTGAAGGTCGGAAGCAAGAACGACCCTTCCGAGACCACCGGCCTCGCCCACTACTTCGAGCACCTTATGTTCAAGGGCACCGAGCAGTACGGCACAACCGACTATGCGGCCGAGAAGCCTATGCTCGACGAGATCGAGTCCCTCTTCGAGGTCTATCGCAACACGACCGACGAGGCCGCGCGCAAGGCAATCTACCACAAGATCGACTCCGTCAGCTACGAGGCGTCCAAGCTCGCGATTCCCAACGAGTACGACAAGCTGATGTCCATCATCGGCGCCGACGGCACCAACGCCTGGACCTCTTCCGACGAGACAGTCTATACCGAGGACATCCCTTCCAACCAGATTGACAACTGGGCGCGCATCCAGGCCGACCGCTTCCGCAATGTGGTGATCAGGGGCTTCCACACTGAGCTCGAGACCATCTACGAGGAGAAGAACATGTCCCTTACCCAGGACAACCGCAAGGTATGGGAGGCTCTCGACAAGGCCCTCTACCCACACCACCCTTACGGCAAGCAGACCACCCTCGGCAGCCAGGAGCACCTCAAGAACCCTTCCATCACCAACGTGAAGAAGTACCACGACGTATATTATGTGCCGAACAACATCGCCATCTGCCTCTCCGGCGACTTCAACCCGGACGAGATGGTCGCCACGATTGAGAAGTACTTCGGCGACTGGAAGCCGACCGAGTCAGTGCCTCAGCTCCAGTACGAAGCTGAATCTCCGGTGGAGTCACCTATAGTAATGGACGTATATGGACAGGAGGCGGAGATGCTCGCCATGGGCTGGAGGCTTCCGGGCGCATCCGACCTCAAGACCTCAGCGGTAGCCGAGATTGCGAGCTCCATCCTCGCCAACGGCAAGGCCGGCCTCATCGATATCGATGTCAACCAGCAGCAGAAGGCCCTCTACCTCGCCGCAGGCACCAACCCTCGTCCTGACTACGGCCAGTTCATCATCATGGGCCGCCCTAAGGAGGGACAGAGCCTCGAGCAGCTCAAGGACCTCTCCCTCGAGGAGATGGCCAAGCTCCGCGCAGGCGACTTCGATGAAGGACTGATCTCCGCCACCATCAACAATCTCAAGCTCAGCAAGATGAGCCAGCTTGAGGAGAACTCTTCCCGCGCGCAGTGCTATGTGGACGCCTTCATCAACGGCATCGACTGGAAGGACGCAGCCCACGAGCTCGACCGCTATGCCGCCGTCACCAAGGAGGATGTTGTAGCTTTCGCAAACGAATACCTCACCGACAGCTCCTGCGCCATCATCTACAAGCGCCAGGGCGAGGACAAGAACGTGCAGAAGATTGCCGCTCCGAAGATTACCCCTATCGTGACCAACCGCGACAAGCAGAGCGCCTTCCTGCAGGAGATTCAGGCCAGCGAGGTCAAGCCTATCGAGCCGGTGTTCGTGGATTTCTCCAAGGACATGTCCAAATTCGCCCTTACCGACGGAGTCGAGGTGCTCTACAAGTGCAATGAGCAGAACGACATCTTCAACCTGCAGTTCACATTCAACTACGGCTCCGAGGACTGCCCTGAACTTGCCACGGCATTTGATTACCTGAGCTATCTCGGCACCCCGACCAGAAGCGCCGAGGAGATCGCATCCCAGATGTACGCCCTCGCCTGCAGCTACAACGCCTTCTCCGGCGCCCACCAGAGCGTTGTCGCCGTTTCCGGCCTCAGCGAGAATATGGGCGCAGCCCTCGAAATCGTAGAGGACCTCATCCTCAACGCCCAGGGTGACGAGAATATCCTTGCGAACGTCAAGTCCGATATGCTCAGGTCCCGCATCAACAACAAGAAGGCCCAGCGCGTCTGCTACAGCGCCCTCACAAGGTATGTGGAATACGGCGCTGATTTCATCAAGCGCACCACCCTCAGCAACGACGCCCTCAAGGCCCTTACCTCCGAGCAGCTGCTCGCCAAAGTCCGCGAGGTGTTCAGCTACGGCCACGAAGCCCTCTATTACGGTCCTATGAATGAGGCCGAGCTGAAGAGCTGCCTCGCAGAGCACCACAAGGTGGCCGAGGGCGCCGTCGCTCTCCCTGAGACCTACAACAAGAAGCTGCTGACCGCATCCAGCGAGGTGGTCATCGCTCCTTATGATGCCGCCCAGATTTACTACTTCCAGTATTCCGACAGGGGAGAGAAGTTCGACCCGTCAGCCGCAGCGTCCCTGAGCCTCTACAACGAGTACTTCGGAGGCGGAATGAACACCGTCGTATTCCAGGAGATGCGCGAGGCCCGCGGCCTTGCATATTCAGCCTGGGCCCGTCTCTACTCGCCGTCCTACACTGACGACTCTTATCACTATATGGCTTTCATTGCCACGCAGAACGACAAGATGCGCCAGGCTATCGAGGCCTTCGACGAGATCATCAACGATATGCCTGAGTCAGAGGCTGCGTTCGCCGTGGCGAAGGATGCCCTCATCAGCCGCATGCGCACCCAGCGCACCACCGGCATGAGCGTGCTGGCCTCCTACCTGAGCTGCCGCAGACTCGGTCTCTCCGAGCCTCTCGACAGGAGCATCTTCGAGCAGGTTCAGAATATGACTCTCGATGATGTGATGGCCGCTCAGCAGAAGTGGGTCAAGGGCCGCAACTACACCTACGCCATCCTCGGCCGCAAGAGTGACCTCGACACCAGGTATCTCTCAACCCTCGGCCCGGTCAAGACCGTAAGCCTCGAGGAAGTGTTCGGATACTAGGATACAGCTCCCATTAAAACAGAGGGCGGCCCGTTCGGGTCGCCCTCTTTGTTTCGGTTCGGGGGAGATGTTTCGGGAGCAAAAAATCCTCCCGGGACATTCTCCCCCCCCCGAACCTTGTGTCTGCGGATTCTGTTTACGCTGCCTTGTGGCTGCGATTGCGCCAGAGGGCGGTCATGTCCTCGAGGGTCTTGCCCTTGGTCTCAGGGACCATCTTCCAGACGAAGATTGCTGCAACGATGCAGATCACGCAGTACATTCCGTAGGTAAATGCAGGACTCCAGTTGTAGAGCGGCACGAAGGTGGAGCTTACCACGAAGTTGGATATCCACTGGAATGCGACGGCGATGGCGACTGCGGCGCCGCGGATCGTGTTAGGGAAGATTTCGGAGATGAGTACCCAGCACATAGGGCCCCAGCTGAACATGAATGAAGCTGAGTAAACCATGATGCTGACCACGCCCACGATACCGGAGAGACCCGGCATCACTGCGGAAAGGGTCACGCCAAGCGCACCGACGGCCATGCCGAGAGAGCCGACGATGAGCAGAGGTTTGCGCCCGAGCTTCTCGACGGTAAGGATGGCGATGAGGGTGAAGCTTATGTTGACGATACCCATCAGCACGGTCTGGGTCATAGGATTGCCCATGCCCATGGACTCGAATATGCGCGGAGCGTAGTAGAGCACGGCGTTGATGCCGACGAACTGCTGGAATACGCTGAGCATGATGCCGACGAAGATAACGACCCAGCCGTAGGCGAGAAGCTTCTCGCTCTTGACGGTGACGGTGTTCTTGATTTCGTTGAGGATTTCGCGGGCCTTCTCGCTGCCGTTGACGCGGCTGAGCACATCGAGGGCCTTGTCGTCCTGGCCGGTCATCGCGAGGTAGCGAGGGGTCTCAGGCACGAGCAGGATGAGGATGGTGAAGAGTCCGGCAGGGATACATTCGGAGCCGAACATCAGTCTCCAGCCCGTGGTGACGCTCCAGTTGCCGTCGGCGAGCAGGGCGTCGGCGTTGATGATGCGGTTGATGCCCTCCGCGAGAGCCTCCATCTTAGGCGCGATGTGGTCGCCGAGGATTACGAGGTTGATGAAATAGACGAGCAGCTGGCCGAATATGATGGCGAACTGGTTCCAGGATACGAGCGAGCCGCGCTTGTCGGCAGGAGCGACCTCGGCGATGTACATAGGGCAGATGGCTGAAGCCATACCTACTCCGACGCCGCCGAGCACGCGGTAGAAGTTGAACGCGATGAGCAGGGCGAGCGAAGGCTGTCCCTTAGGGAAGAAGAGGAATTCCGGATAATAAGAACCCGCTGCGCTCAGGAAGAAGCAGATGCCTGCGATGAAGAGGCTCTTCTTGCGTCCGAAACGGCCGGCCATGATTCCGGAGATGGCGCTTCCTATGATGCAGCCGATCAGGGCGCTGGAAGCGGTGAATCCGTGCAGGAAGTCAGTGTAAACGAAGTCTGGCGCTCCCATGAAGAAGGCCTGGAGACCTCTCTCGGCGCCGGAAATCACGGCCGTGTCGTATCCGAAGAGGAGGCCGCCGAGCACCGCCACGAGGACGATGCTGAAAAGGTAGGCTTTAGAACCTTTAGTGTTTGTTGCGGTCATTTTATCTTAATTTTGATTCAAGTTCTGACTTCCATTTGCCGTAGGCTTCCTCCAGAGGTTCCTTCCAGTCGCGCGCCGGCTCGATGACGTCGAGTCTCGCGAGATTGGCGAAGGCTTCCTTTGATGATTTGTAGATGCCTGCTCCGAGGGCTGCGCCTCTTGCCGCTCCGAGGGATCCGTCGGTGTCGAAGAGCTCGATGCGGGCGTCGCAGAGTGTGGAGAGGGTAGAGCGGAAAAGCGGGCTGAGGAACATGTTGGCCTTGCCTGCGCGGATTACGTTAGGCTCGAGGCCGAGGTCCTTCATTATGTCGATGCCGTAGCGGAAGGAGAATGCGATTCCCTCCTGGACGGCGCGGAGAATGTGCGCTCTGGAGTGTCTGATGAGGTCGATGCCGCACATTTCGGCTCCGATGCTGCGGTTGGCGAGCACCCTCTCGGCTCCGTTGCCGAAAGGCAGCACGAGCAGTCCGTCGCAGCCTGCAGGGGCGGAGGCGGCCTCCTCGTTCATCTGAGGATAGCTGAGGTCCGGGGCTATGTTGCGGTGCGCCCAGGAGTTCATGATGCCCGTGCCGTTGATGCAGAGCAGCACTCCCATCCTCGGCTCCTTGGAGTCGGTGACATGCAGGAAGGTGTTGACCCTGGACTGCGGGTCGGCCTTAGGCACGTCGGTGACGCCATAGACCACTCCGCTGGTGCCGCCGGTAGCGGCGATTTCGCCCGGCTCGAGCACGTCGAGAGAGAAGGCGTTGTTAGGCTGGTCGCCGGCACGGTAGGATACCGGGGTTCCCTCCGGGATGCCGAGCAGGGACTGGATCTGCGCCGTGGTGTGTGCCTGCACTCCGAGAGCCGGCACGATTTCGGCGAACTTGTCGTGCTCGATGCCGTAGTAGTCGGCCACGAAGTCGGCCCTGCGGTTCTCGTTGAAGTCCCAGAGGATGCCTTCGGAAAGTCCTGTAGCCGTGGTGGTTATCTCGCCGGTGAGCAGGTATGCTATATAGTCGCCCGGAAGCATGAACTTGCTTATCTTGGCGTAGGTTTCAGGCTCGTTCCTCTTGACCCAGGCCAGTTTGGAGGCGGTGAAGTTGCCCGGAGAATTGAGCAGGCGGAACATGCACTTGTCGTAGCCTATGCCCTTGAGGGCTTCGGCGCCGATGCCGACGGCACGTGAGTCGCACCAGATGATGGAGTTGCGTACCGGTTTGCAGTCCTTGTCGAGGGCCACGAGGCCGTGCATCTGGTAGGAGATGCCGATGGAGGCTACCTGGGACATATCATGTCCGGAAGCGGCCATCTCCCTGACTCCGTCGCAGAGATAGCCCCACCAGGATGCAGGGTCCTGCTCGGCCCAGCCTTTGCGCTCGGCGATGATCGGAGCCTCGACTTTAGGGTTGGTTGAAGAACATACACATTTGCCGCTTTCGATATCGAGCAGCGCGACCTTCACAGAAGAAGAGCCGACATCTATTCCTAATGAATACATTGTTGAGTTATTAGTGTTTGCGTAAAATTACGAAATAATTTCTCAAAGTTAAGAAATATTTATAACTTTGCAAAACCCGCGCAGAGGCGCAGGAATGCAGGATTAGCACATCGCAGGATTAGCACATCGGTAGTGCATTGGCTTCCCAAGCCAAGGAGGAGGGTTCGACTCCCTTATCCTGCTCGAAGCGGAAGCCGGTCACTTGACCGGCTTCCGCTTTTTTACGCCTCCGAGCTTGCGGCTCCCCCCAAGGCTCACCTGCAAACTTCCGTGTGGCATTAATTGGTACATTTTCAAATCGAGGGAACGGCAATGCTGTCCTCAGGGCTTTGTGGATGGAGGTCTTGTTGCCTGCCCCTGTTTGAAACCGGGCGAGGCAACACTCATCGGCAGTACAGGTATCTCCATGCAGACCTCGCGTTCCCTCGATTTGAAAATCCCGACGGGCGAAGTTATTGTCGGCTAGAATCGGTGCATCCAAGCGGTCCGGAGATGTTGTCACGGGAGGATTTTGTTGCTCTCCGGACGCGCAGGCCCATTGTAGCTGCTGGCATTTCACAAGCTCAATGACACCCATAAAGTCCTGATTTTTGCCGATATTTCTATTATCTCAGGACAAATTATCGTATCTTCGCAGTGTATAAAAAAGATTTATGGCTGCAGAAACGCTGATTAAAATTTTCGAAGACAAACAAATCAGAGTTGTCTGGGACGATGAGAAGCAGGAACACTATTTCTGCGTCAATGATGTTGTACAGGCCTTAACCGATACGGCATCCGCTTCCAATTACCTTAAGCAGTTGCGTCGTAGGGATACAGAACTGTCAAAAGGATGGTTACAAATTGTAACCCCCCTTTCCTTGCAGACAGCCGGTGGCAGACAAAAACTTAATTGCGCCACTCTGGAGGGAATCTTCAGAATAATTCAGTCCGTACCAAGCAAAAGAGCGGAACCGATAAAACGTTGGCTTGCAGAAGTAGGGGCAGAACGCATCGACCAGATGCAGGATCCGGAGAGAAACATTGACCAGGCAATTGCCGACTACCGCAGACTAGGATATTCTGAGCAATGGATCAACCAGCGCATTAAGACTATTGAAATCAGGAAGAAACTTACCGATGAATGGAAGCGTGGAGGCATCTTCAGCGATTCGGACTATGCAAGACTTACAGATATAATCAGCAAGACATGGAGCGGTCTTAACACTAGAGAGTATAAATCTCACAAGGGTCTGCAAAAGCAGAATCTGAGAGACAACATGACTGATGTTGAACTAATGCTCAACGGTTTGGCTGAAGCCTCTACTACCGCAATTAGCAGAGAAAGAAATCCGGAAGGATTCAATCAAAATGCCTATGTGGCCCATGAGGGCGCTTCAATTGCCAAGAACGCAAGGCTTGAGCTGGAATCAAAGCTTGGGCATACTGTTATTTCTTCAATGAATGCAACAGGTCGCGTCAGCCCTGAAGATGAACTGCCATTTGAAAAGGAAAGAGAAATAACGGATGGCGACAACAATGGAACTTCCTAGCACAATTGGCCCCCAAGCCCGCAGCTACACCCTGAGCTTCAGTCCGGCAAGAATGGTGTCCGGCCGGAGCTCGATGACGGCGGACTCTTCACCGGCCATGCAGAAGCCGCATTTAGGGCAGACGCCCATTTCTGCGCCGATGCACTGGCTTTTGCGGGTGCCGTCGGTAAAGATGAAGTTCGTCATCCAGCAGCGCTTGCGGAACTTGTTGTCCCTCATCTTTCTGAGGCCGCTGCGTGAATTCATTATCGGGTAGCCCCGCTTCTTGTAGTCCAGAATCATGTCGATGATCTCGACCCTCTTTTCGTGCGGCAGCTCGAGATTCTCAGTCCCCGGGAAAGGGGTGTGGAAATTGAGTGAAATGCTCTTGAAATACGGGCTCGCAGCCACATATTCTATCGCCGCAGCCACCGAGTCGCAGTTGAGAGTGTTGATGGCCATGTTGGCGCTCAGCTGCTTGCAGCCGCAGGTCGCTATATTGCTCTCCAGCCGCTCGAAGCTGCCCTTGCCGCGCACACGCTCGTGATATTCTCCGACTCCGTCCATCGACACCCAGATGCTGTCGGCCACGCTTCCGTCGAAAGGCAGTTGCGCGTTGGTGGTAATGGTGCAGGAGAAGAATCCGATGGAGTGCGCCAGGCGGCAGAGGTCGTTGACCGTGCGCTCCCCGTCCCTCCAGAGAAAGGGTTCCCCGCCCTCGAAATCCACGAAACGAGAGCCCTGCGAGTAGCAGTATTCCAGCTCGGTGCGGAGCTGCTCGTAGCTCTTGCTGAGCGGGTTGGTATGGTTATAGACGCTGCAGTGCTTGCAGCTGAGATTGCATCGGTCAGAGATGAAGACCACGCTCTGGAGCGGTTTGCGGCGGCCGAGTACGGCACGCGCCCACCACCAGCCGAGATAGAAGAACTGTCCTACAGGATTCATATAAACAATAAAATAATTTTAGCGATCATTACGGCTGCGCAGAAGCCGCTCAGCGTATTGCGGGCCGTGAGCCAGCGCATCACGAACCAGTCCACTCCGGCACTGCGCACCGGTTCCCATGGAATCATCTTGCCCAGCCAGCGCGGCGGACGCTCCGGCACATCCTGCCTTCCGGCGATGAAGTCCCTCAGCGAACGGCAGAGCCATATCGCGCGCGGGGCGACCGGCAGCACGAGCAGGTAGAGCGGGTGCAGCACACCTATGCAGACTGCTGCAGTTATCATCACGAACGGGAGAAGGTTGAATATGTACGCCGCCGCAAGTCCGGCACGGTCGGAGCCGAGAAGCAGGGCGAAAGTCATCTTGCCGCACTCCCTGTCGCCGGCCTTGTCGATGAGACTGTGGGTATATAAGATATTGAGCACCAGCATTCCTACGGGAATCGAAATCCAGACTATCTCCGATGACATCCTGCCCGTGCAGGCATAATAGACCCCCATCATCAGCAGCGGTCCGAAGATGACCCCGATGATGAGTTCCCCGAGCCCCCTGTACGCCAGCTTGAGCGGCGGGGCGGAGTAGAATATGCCGAGAAATGCGGTAACGGCGACGATGGCCGCAATCCACCAGCTGCCCCTCGGGCCGAAAAAGCCCAGATCCACGGTCCGGAGCCCGAAAATCACGGCCCCGCAGACGCAGGCCACTGCCCCGAAGGTAACTATGGCCTCCTTGAGCGTGGCCGGAGTCTCGCTGCCGTCGGTAAGGTAGGGATATTTGACCGTCATAGCGCGGAAACCCTTGCGTATCACGCGGTCGCGGCTCCCCGTCATATCGGCCCGGTAGTCGAAGAAGTCATCAGCGAGGTTCATCGCGAGGTGAGCGCAGGCGACCCCGACCAGGGCCAGAAAGGCGCAGAAGATGCTGAAATTGCCGCCGCCGACAGCTATGACGGCCGCCAACACGGCAGGCATCAGACTCTGGACCAGAGACTGATGCCGCGCGTTGGCGAGCCATTGCTTGAGACTGCTCATCAGAAACAGCTATTTTGCGTTGATGTTGATTTTAACCGTTGCGTAAGGTGCGCTGACAGTGAGGGTTGCAACGCCCTTCTCGCCGCGCAGCGAGCGTACTGCCGCGAGCGCCTTGCCGGAGAAGAGAGCCTTGCGGTCGCCCTTGAGGGAGAGGGTGTCGGCGGCGTTGCCGTTGTCCACTCCGAAGAGTTCTCCCGCGCCCTCGACCTTGAAGCTGAGCATATCGTCAGCCACAGGCACTTCGCGCCCGTTGGCGTCAATCGCATCCACGGTAATGAATGACAGGTCATAGCCGTCGGCGCTGATTGTGCTCCTGTCGGCGGTAAGCCTGAGAGTGACAGGCTCGCCGGTCGTATAGCGGGCGTCGCGGGCGACTTCCTTGCCGTCCTTATATGATACGGCCTCTATCTTGCCCGGCTCGTAAGGCACCGCAAGCCACTCTGCGTGAAGCACATCGGAGGTCTTGGCACGGCGGCCGGCAGACTTGCCGTTGACGAAGAGCTCTACCTCGTCGGCGTTGTTGTAGTAGGCCCAGATGTCGATGTTCTGTCCCACGGTCCAGTTCCAGTGAGGGAAGAGGTGGAGGGTGGTCTCGGAGGTCCATTCTGACTTGTAGAGCCAGTAGGCGTCCTTAGGGAAGCCGGCGAGGTCGAAGACTCCGAAGTATGAGCTCCTTGAAGGCCAGCCGTAAGGGGTAGGCTCGCCGAGGTAGTCGAATCCCGTCCAGAGGAAGGTCCCGGCCACGAAGTCGCGGTCGCGCACAGCTACCCAGGCATCGGTGTGGGTGTTGGCCCAAGGGGCGCTGCTGACATCGTATGCCGTGCACTGGTGGTCGTCCTGCTGCCCTTCGGCCCAGTTCTCGCCCGGAAGCTTCTGGACGCGGGTGGACGGCTGGTAATAGACTCCGCGGCTGTTGATTGCGGATGCGGTCTCGGCGCCGATTATCGGGTTGTTAGGAAACCAGACGCGGCAGGAATCGTAGAGCTGCGGGTGGTAGTTGAATCCATACACGTCTATCGCGCCGCTGCGGAGCAGGTTGTTGCCCGGCCATACGCCGTTGCAGCCGGCAGTGATGGCGCGGGTGGTGTCGAGGTCGCGCACGAGCTGTGCCAGATGCCTGGTCAGCAGGACGTTAGGATTGTTCTCGCTGCCGTCGCTCTGCCCGAGGGACTGGATGAAGTTAAGCAGGGTGTTGGCCTCCTCGGCGCTCAGATTCTCAATCAGGTCGTCGCGGGAGTCGCTCTGCTCGAGGATTTCGTTGCCTATGCTCCAGAGCACGATGCACGGGTGGTTGCGGTCGCGGCGGACGAAGTCCTGGATGTCGCGGGTATGCCACTCGTCGAAGAAGCGGGAATAGTCGTATCTGGTCTTGCGCTTGCGCCACATGTCCATCGCCTCGTCCATCACCACGAATCCCATCTCGTCGCAGAGTTCCAGGAGCTCCGGGGTCGGAGGGTTGTGGGAGGTGCGTATTGCATTGACTCCCATGCTCTTGAGCTTCTCGAGCTGGCGCTGGATGGCGCGCGGGTGCACGGCGGTGCCGATGCAGCCCATATCGTGGTGCATGCAGACTCCCAGCATCTTGACGTTCTCCCCGTTGAGGAAGAAGCCCTTGTCCTTGTCCCAGCCGATGCTGCGCACGCCGAAGCGGGTGCTGTATTCGTCCTTGAGGGTCTTGCCTTCCCAGATGCGGGTTCTTAAAGTATAAAGGTAAGGATTCTCAATGCTCCAGAGTTTAGTGTCGGAGATGGCAAGCGACTGGCAGACAAGGTTTTCGCCTGCGTTGAGGCTTACATTCCCATCAGTCGATGCGACCTTGCGGCCCTTGGCGTCGAGCACTGCCGACTCTATGCGGACTTCGCCCGCGGCGTCGCTCTCGACGGTGGTCTCGACCCTGACGCTGCTCTTGTCCCCGACTTCAGGGGTGGTGACATAAGTGCCGTTGTAGGCCACGCGCACATCGGAGGTGCTCACGAGCCTTACATTGCGGTAGATGCCGCAGCCCGCGTACCAGCGGGAGTTCGGCTGGTCGGCGTTGTCGCAGCGCACGGCGATTGTGTTCTCGCCTTCGCGGAGGTACGGTGTGAGGTCGTAAGTGAATGAACTGTAGCCGTATGGACGGGTGCCGAGGGCCTGCCCGTTGATATAGACGGTGCTGTTCATGAATACCCCGTCGAACTCGATGCTGCGGTGTGCGCCGTCAGCGGGCAGGGTAAAGGTCTTGCGGTACCAGCCGATGCCGCCCGGCAGCGCGCCGCCGCCCGGGGTGGAAGGGTTGTCTGCGGAGAACTGTCCCTCGACGCTCCAGTCGTGAGGGAGGTGCAGTTCGCGCCAGGAAGAGTCATCGAAGGCCTCTGCGGCCCACTGCGGGTCATCTCCGAGCTGGAAGCGCCAGCCGAAGTTGAAGTCCTCCGTCACTCTCGGGGAGGAGGTGCCGCCGCAGCAGCCGGCGAGGGCCAGTGCGGAAACGAAGATGGTAATCAGGCTATGTTTCATGAGCATAATTTTTGCTGAAAGGACAAATATAATTATATTTGTGAGATTTAATAAATTTAAGGAATGTCATTCGCATCAGTAATAGGAAAAATGTTCGGCTCCAAGGCCGACCGCGACTATAAGGCAGTCAAGCCGACGCTTCAGAAGATACTCGCAGTCTATCCCGAGATAGACGCCCTCTCCGCCGACGAGCTCCGCGCGAGGTCCGAGGCCCTCAAAGTGAAGCTCCGCGAGGTCGAGGCCCCGTTCGAGAGCCGCATCGCGGACATCAAGGAAGAGCTCAACAAGGATATTCCCATCTCCGAGAAGGAGAAGCTTGCCGACGAGTCCGACAAGCTCGTCAAGGACGAGGATGAAGCCATCGAGAAGTGCCTCAACGAGATGCTTCCTGAGGCTTTCGCCATAATGAAGTCCACGGCGCGCCGCTTCAAGGAGAACGCCGAGGTGGTGGTGACCGCCAACAAGTTCGACCAGGACCTCTCCGTCAATCACGACTTCGTCCGCATCGAGGGCGACAAGGCGATATACAGCAACCACTGGCTCGCCGGAGGCAACGAAATCACCTGGGACATGGTGCATTACGATGTGCAGCTCGTCGGCGGTATCGCCCTGCACCAGGGCAAGATAGCCGAGATGGCAACGGGCGAGGGCAAGACCCTCGTGGCGACCCTCCCGGTATTCCTCAACGCGCTCGCCGGCAAGGGAGTGCACATGGTGACCGTCAACGACTACCTCTCCAAGCGTGACTCCGAGTGGATGGGACCTCTGTATATGTTCCACGGCCTCTCCGTGGACTGCATCGACAAGCACCAGCCTAACTCCGAAGCCCGCCGCAGGGCCTACAACTGCGACATCACCTTCGGTACCAACAACGAGTTCGGTTTCGACTATCTGCGTGACAATATGGCAGTTGTGCAGGAGGACCTCGTGCAGCGCAAGCACCACTACGCCATCGTGGACGAGGTGGACTCCGTGCTCATCGACGATGCCCGCACCCCGCTCATCATATCCGGACCTATCCAGCGCAACGAGGCCGACGAGGCCCAGTTCATGGAGTTCAAGCCGTTCGTGGAGAAGCTCTACCAGTCGCAGAGGGCCCTCGTGAACCAGGTGCTCAACGAGGCGCGCAAGAAGATAGCCGAGGGCGACGAGAACGAGGGCGGCAAGCTCCTGCTCCGCGCTCACAAGGGACTTCCTAAATATTCCCCGCTCATCAAGTTCCTCTCCGAGCCGGGCATGAAGGTTCTCCTCCAGAAGGCGGAGAACTACTATATGCAGGACAACGAGCGCGAGATGCCGGTGGTGACCGACCCGCTGTTTTTCGTTATCAATGAGCAGCTTCACTCCGTGGATATGACCGACAAGGGCCACGAGGTGCTCGCGAACGCCGTGGGCGACGACAACTTCTTCGTCCTGCCTGATGTGGGCACCAGGACCGCCGAAATCGAGCACGAGGAAATCACCCCGCTCGAGAAGCAGCAGAAGAAGGACTCGCTGATGTCCGAGTTCTCGCTCAAGAGCGAGCGCGTGCACACCGTAATCCAGCTCCTCAAGGCATACACGATGTTCGAGAAGGATGTCGATTACGTGATAATGGACGGTCAGATCAAGATTGTCGACGAGTCCACGGGCCGTATAATGGAGGGCCGCCGCTGGAGCGACGGACTGCACCAGGCGGTCGAGGCCAAGGAGAATGTCAAGGTGGAGGGCGCGACGCAGACCTTCGCGACCATCACCCTGCAGAACTACTTCCGCATGTACCACAAGCTCGCCGGCATGACCGGTACGGCCGAGACCGAGGCGGGCGAGTTCTGGAGCATCTACAAGCTGGACGTAATGGTCATCCCGACCAACCGCCCTGTCATCCGCGACGACCAGAACGACCTGATATACAAGACAAAGAAGGCAAAATACAACGCCGTCATCGAGCGTATCGTAGAGCTTACCAAGGCGGGACGCCCTGTGCTCGTGGGTACGACCGATGTCGAGACTTCCGAGCTCCTGAGCCGCATGCTCCGGATGCGCGGCATCAAGCATAACGTCCTGAACGCCAAGGAGCACGCCCGCGAGGCTGAAATCGTGGCGCAGGCCGGACAGAGCTCCACCGTCACCATTGCCACCAACATGGCGGGCCGCGGTACCGATATCAAGCTCTCCGATGAGGTCAAGGCTGCAGGCGGACTCGCCATCATCGGCACCGAGAGGCACGATTCCCGCCGTGTTGACCGCCAGCTGCGAGGCCGTGCAGGCCGTCAGGGCGACCCGGGCTCATCTACATTCTACCTCTCCCTCGAAGACAAGCTGATGCGTCTCTTCGGCTCCGAGAGAATCGCCGGAATGGTGGACAAGCTCGGCATGGCTGATGACGAGGCCCTCGAGAACAATATGCTCTCCAAGGCAGTCGAGAACGCGCAGAAGAAGGTCGAGGAAAACAACTTCGGCATCCGCAAGCGCCTCCTCGAGTACGATGACGTGATGAACTACCAGAGGGAGGCCATCTACTCCCGCCGCCGCAACGCAATCAGCGGCGACAAGATCGAAATCGACCTCCGCAATATGATGCTGGACGCCGCGACCCTCTTCGTGGAGAAGAACCGCAACCTGCCGTTCGAGGACTTCGAGGTGGCTCTGATGGCCATGTTCTCCATCGACACGGGCTTCGACGCCGCATTCTACGAGAAGGCGAAGCGCAACGAGCTGGAAGACAGGATCTGCGAGCATATGATGGAGGTTTACCGCCGCAGGATGGACGCCCTTGTGGAGAAGCTCTACCCTATAGTCAAGGAAGTATATGAGAAGCAGGGCAAGATGTACCAGAACATCGCCATCCCTGTCTCCGACGGCATCAAGCAGATCGGACTCTCCGTCAACCTCGAGAAGGCCTACAACTCCGACGGCCGCGAGATTGCCAAGACCCTCAGCAAGAACATAATACTCTACCAGATAGACGAGCACTGGAAGGAGCACCTCCGCGAGATGGACGACCTCAAGCAGAGCGTGCAGAACGCTTCCTACGAGCAGAAGGATCCGGTAGTCGTATATAAGCTCGAGAGCTACAACCTCTTCGCTTCAATGCTGGAGACTCTCAACAAGGATGTGCTCTCCTTCCTCTTCAAGGCCTTCGTGCCTCTGCGCGAGGCTCCGGAGCAGCCTAAGCGCGCCATCCGTCCGCGCACCGATATGAGCAGGATGCAGACCGGCCGCAACGAACTCTCCACCAACGGGGAGCAGAAGGCCAATACTCCTGTCAAGGTGGACAAGCAGGTGGGCCGCAACGACCCGTGCCCTTGCGGAAGCGGCAAGAAGTACAAGAACTGCCACGGCAAAGGACTCGTATAAATGCAACTAAAAGTCAAGAATATGATACAGAAGTTTACAGAGCAGCCGGTCAATGTCAATGACGTGACCCGCATCTCCAAAGGTACCACCATCAAGGGCGACATCGTCTCCCAGTCAGATATCAGGGTGGACGGAGGAATCGACGGAACGGTTTACTCCAAAGGCAAGATTGTAGTGGGCGAGACCGCTTCGCTCTCCGGCAACCTGCTTTGCAACAATCTGGATTTTTGGGGCAAGATGGACGGCGCCATCTATGTGAAGGACACGCTCTCTGTCAAGAGTTCCGCATCCATCACAGGTGACATCCATGTCAACAAGATTCAGGTGGAGATGGGCGCCCAGATCAACGGCACCTGCAAGATGATCAGCGAGCAGGAGTTCGAGAACCTTGCCGCTTCCATCGTGAAGACCGCTCCCGCTCCGGCCGTCAAGGCCGCCCCTGCTTCCGCCAAAAAGGAAGACTAGAGGATATTCATCGACTGTTCACGGATTTTCTCAAGCTCGTCTTTCATCTGAACGACGAGCTTTTGTATTTCCGCATGGTTGGCCTTTGAGCCGGTGGTGTTGATTTCGCGGCCCATTTCCTGGATGATGAATCCCAGCTTCTTGCCCGGATACGGCTCGGAGTCGATGGTGTCCATGAAATATTTGCAGTGCTGGCGCAGGCGGACCTTCTCCTCGTTGATGTCGAGCTTCTCGAGGTAGAATATCATTTCCTGCTCGAACCTCTCCTTGTCGAGCTTGAGGGACATCTCGTCCGCCGCCTTCTGGATGCGGGCACGCACCGCGTCGAGCCTTTCCTTTTCGTGGGATTCGACTCCGTTGTAGAGCTCGAGGATTTTGCCGACCCTGGAGGTCACGTCCCTGTACAGGGCTTCGCCCTCGCGGCTGCGGTAGTCATCGACCATGTCGAGGCAGCGGTCTATCGCCGCGCTGACTTCCGGCCAGTTTTCGTCGGTAATGACATCGGCCTTGCGGCTGTCCACGAGGTTCGGCAGGCCGAGCACGGCGTTTAGCAGGATTGCGGAGTTGGAAGCGCTGTCCTGCACGCCCATTTCCCTCGCAAGGGTTGAGGCCTGGGATATGTAGGCGCGGGCGGCGTCCATATCCAGCTGCCTTGTGCCTTCGGAGGCGTTCGGCTCGTAGGTGAGGAATATGTCAATCGTGCCGCGGGTCAGTCTGGAGGCAATCCTGGCCCTCACTTCCAGCTCCTTGTCTTTCGGGAGCAGCTGGCTCTTGAGCCCGATGTCGGCGGACTTGCCGTTGAGGGTTCGTATCTCAAGCGTGAGCTTCCCTGACTGGAGCTCGACTTCGGACTTGCCGTAGCCTGTCATTGACCGTATCATAGTGCGATGATGTTTAAAATTATTGCGGGGGCAAAGTTAGTTATTTTTCGGCATTGTTGCGCGACCGCGGCCCCTCGACAGGCTCGGGGGCCGTGAGCATATTGCTGCCGATGCTTGGCTTGACTAACAAGCCGCATCGAAGTGGAGCAAGTCGCGCAGCGGCTCGCTGAGCCTGTCGAAGCGTCGCGGTCAGATTCCGAATTCGAGCACCTGGGCGGCAATCTGCTTCATCCCCGCCTGTGAAGGGTGCCCCCACTGCTTGTCTATGTCCTTCAGGACCAGGCAAGGGACACTGTAGTGCCGGCAAATCGTAAGCACCGAAGAAGATATTTCCTCCCTCAGCTCCGTGTTCAGTATGAAAATTATGCGCGCCGCCGGATAATTGGTCCTCAAGTCGGCTAGCAGCTTCGCCATTGCCGGGCGGAAAGTGTATAGGGCCTCCTTCGTCCATCCGCCGTACATATATTCGCCCACCGGCGCTCCTGCCCAGGAGTCATTCGTGGCTCCGAAGACCAATATAACATCCGGCTCGCCCAGATAGGGGCTGCGTGTGATGAAGGAACGGTCGCTGTAGTCGGCCTTGTCATAGCCTGTATTGCAGATTGTGGACCCGGAGAAGGAATTGTTGCGCTCCAGCCTTGCCCCCGACTGCTCTATGACCGAGTACCACCAGGTCTGGGAGACATTATCCACATCATTGGCTTTCTGATGCCACTTGCTGCCGGCATCGGCGTACCAGATGGCATTGGTGTCGGGAGTCAGCCAGCCTTCATAAGTCGAATAGCTGTCGCCGAGAATGGAAATTCTGACCGGTTCCCCGCTCCCCGCGAACAGAACGAGGGAGGAGAGTACTAAAATGATAGTGAATGCTAACTTTTTCATCCCTTGGACTTTATGATTTCTATCGCCCTGGCGACTCCGGTGGTCGCCTTGTCCCTGATGCTGATAACATCTTCACTGCCGTCTATCGGCGTCCCCTTAGGGTCAACCACGATGACGGGGCAGCCGACCGGGGTGAACTGCCACAGGCTGGCGGCGGGCTGCACGACCAGCGAAGTGCCGACTATTACCATGTAGTCAGCCTCCGTTAGCTCTGAGATCGCCTCGCTCATCTTGGGCACCGATTCTCCGAAGAATACGATGTGCGGGCGGTATTGCACGCCGCGCTCATCGACATCGCCGAGGCTGACGGGGGCGTAGCCTATATCCCGGATTCGGGATTCGTCGTATCGGTCATTTTCGGTGCAGGAGTCCTCCGGCCGCACCTTGGTCAGCTCGCCGTGAAGGTGGATTACCTTGCTGCTGCCTGCCCTTTCGTGCAGATTGTCAACGTTTTGGGTGATTACCGTCACCTTGTAGCCTTTCTCCAGACCGGCGATGGCGAGGTGCGCGGCGTTCGGCTCCGCTTCCTTCAGCTGGGCGCGCCTCTCGTTGTAGAAATCCAGCACGACGCCCGGATTGCGCCGCCACCCCTGGATGGACGCCACCTCCATCACGTCGTGGTTCTCCCACAGCCCGTTGCTGTCTCTGAATGTGGAGATTCCGCTCTCGGCGCTGATCCCCGCCCCGCTCAGGAATACTATTTTCTTCATAATCGTTTATCTCTATAAAAATTATATCTGCATGTACGGCATGAACAAGGCATTCAGGTCCAGGATTTTCTGAAATTCTGACGAATAGCCGTTTTTGTCCGCGCCATTGGCGCTTATAAGGATAAGGTGCACGGCCTTTGCCGTCCCTGTAATTTCGATGAAACGCGTCTGGCGGCGGCGTATTTCCTCATATGATTCAGAGGTAAGGCGAAGCGGTTCCTTCGTGAATTTCATCTCGCAGATGTCGATGACATTGTCGTTACGGTCAATCAGCATGTCAATCTGGCATCCGGAAAGATTGCCGTCAGGGATGGAGCGCCAGGCGCAGACATTGCTCACTACTCCCGTTATCCCGAGAGCCTGCTTGATCTGGTTTATGTGCAGGAAGCACAGGCGCTCGAAAGCCAGCCCGCACCAGTTGTAGTACAGAGGCGTCCCCTGATTCCGCTGATTATACGGCATATTTATATCTCCCCCTGGCAGCCTCCTCGTTCGCTTTCCGGAAATCGTTAAAAGTCATGTCTGTTATCATCTCCGATGCGGTCTTTGGTTCAACATCAGTAAATGTAAGATTTTTCTCCCGGAAATCCAACAGAAATTGCCATATTGTTAAATTGGTCAGGCCGTCACCTGCATTCGTGAGGTTGTGGACATCAATACCTCCGGCCCCCGGGAAAATTTCAGGATGCCGACAAAAAAAGCGCCCCCGCTTGCCCGGGAGCGCCTCGTATTGTATGGTACGCTTCAAATTATTTGCGTTTGAGCGCCTTGTCGAGTGCCTTGCGCAGACCGGCCGCGCCCTTGAGCGGCTCGGTGTTGAGCTGGCCGTCCACGATGAGGATGGAGTTCGGCAGGGAAGTGACGCCATAGGTGGCCACGGCCGTTGAATTGGCGCCCTGACCGTCGTTGAGGTTGATCCAAGGCAGCTTCTGTGACTGCACGATGGAGCCCCATTCGGCCTTGTCAGGGGATACGCAGACCGCGTAAACCTCGAATCCGAGCTTGTGGTACTCGTTCCATATCGGGAGCAGAGTCTCGATGTTGAGCATCTTCTGCGCAGCGTCGGTGGCATCCCAGAAGTGCAGGAGCACTACCTTCGCATCGACTGCGCTGAGGGCCTTCTTCTCGCCGTTGATGTCCGGCAGGGTGATGTCAGGGTAGGCGCGCTCCTCGGCAGTGCGGATCCTGCTGTCGAGCTCGAGCAGCTTCATCCTGCGTGCGGCTTCCTTGTCGAGTGCCTTGACATAGCGTGACTCCGGATAGACGGTCTTGAGCGAGTCGGCGGCGTCCCTGAAGAGCAGCGCGTCGGTAGGCTGGTTGAATACCGGCGTGCCTGCGCCTATGTTCTCATAGAGCACAGGGATGACGGTGAGGGAGTACGGATGCCCCATCACGTATTTCACGCTCTCGCGGTAGTGCTGGAGGTAGGCCTTGGCCATCTCCGGGCCGCTCTCGGACGATGCCATCAGCGACTTGATGAAGCCGGCATAGGCCTTGTCCACCTCCGCGAGCTGGGCTGAGCCCTCGGAACCCTCGATGCTGTAGTTGCCCAGGGTGTCGGCGCTTACGCGGGCGTTCTCTCCCTTCTCGAGGAGCAGCGCCGCGATGCGGGTGTCCTTGTAGAAGAGATAGACGAACTCCGGCTGACCCTTGCTGACCGGTATGGAGTAGCTGAACGAGCCGTCCGGTCGGGTCTTGATGGTGTCGAGCACATTATATACATTGATGTCGAGCTGCTTGACGACGATCTGGCTGTCCGCAGCCCCTTCGACGGTTCCGCTCACCTTGGCGCTCTGCGAGCAGGCTGCAAGCGAGAGGATGGCCGCCGCAGCGGCAATTATTCTATAATTTCTCATATTCTGCGAGTATTGCTGCCGCAGTCTGAGCCATCTGCTCCTCGGTGAAGACCGGCTTCTTCTTGCGGAAATCCATATCCCCCTCGGTCTGGAGCGGGACGAGATGGATGTGGGTGTGAGGAACTTCCATTCCGAGCACGGCCACTCCGACCCTCTTGCAAGGGACGGCTGCCTTGAGCGCTGCGGCTACCTTGCGGGCAAACGCCCAGAGGCCGCTGTAGGTCGCTTCGTCGAGGTGGAAGATGTAGTCGTCCTCGACATTCTTGGGAATGACGAGGGTGTGGCCGAGCGCGAGCGGGCTGATGTCGAGGAAGGCATAGTAGTCCTCGCTCTCCGCTACCTTGTATGAGGGAATCTCACCCTTCGCAATCTTGGTAAAAAGGGTTGCCATCAGAGGGAAATGTCGAGAATTTCAAACTTGATGATGCCTGACGGGGCCTTGGCCTCGACGGTCTCGCCCTTGCCGTGTCCCAGCAGGGCCTTGGCGATAGGGGTCGTGGAGGCGAGCTTGCCCTTGGAGAAGTCAGCCTCGCTCTCTCCGACGATGGTGAACTCCATCTCGCGGCCGGAGTTGAGGTTCTTGACCTTGACCCGGTTGAGCATCTGCACCTTCTCGGTGCTGAGCTGCGAGCTGTCCAGCACCTTGGCGTTGACAATCATATTCTGGAGGTTGGCTATCTTCATTTCGAGAAGCCCCTGAGCCTCCCTCGCCGATTCGTATTCAGCATTTTCCGAGAGATCACCCTTCTCGCGGGCCTCAGCTATCGCTGCGGAGATAACAGGCCTCTGGGCCAGCGCTTCCGCCAGCTCTTTCTTGATCCTGTCGAGCCCTTCCTGGCTCATTAAATGCACTTCTGCCATAGTTTTGTTTTACTTGACAGGCCGCTTTCCGGGCGGACCTGTATGTTTATAAACCAATAAAAAAGAATCCTGCCCGCAGGCAGAACCCTTCCGTTTGCAAAGATAGTGAAAGCGCAGACAAAAACAAATTATTTTCGTGCCGTGCGGGACGGGCGGCAAACCAGCTGGATGTCTATCGAGTCGAGCTTGTATCCCCTGAAGCGGCGCCCCTTGAAATGGGTCTCCACCAGCTCGAGCAGCTCGTCGTCGATAATGTCGCGGTACTCGTTGTTGACGCAGTCGTAGAGGTGAAGGTGGGGGAAGGTGTTGACATCGAAGTACATCTTGTTGTTGGAGCTCGTGCGGCGGCGGTAGATTTTGCGCTCGGCGAGCATCGTGAGGGTGTTGTACACCGAGGCGACGGAGAATGCCGTGCCGGAGTGCCCCGTCATGTATTCCACGACCATGTCGGCGCTTGCGTGCCCCAGCTCCATCATCGCGCCGTGCACCGCCAGTCTCTGCGGGGTCGCCTTCAACCCTTTGTCCTTGAGAATCTTGCGGAACGCGTCGATGTCCGGAGTCGTCCTGTTTTTTGCTTTCATCGTGTCTGTATGGCCTGCGGTGCCGCCGTCTGCACTGCCGGTGCCCGGCGGTCCGCCGCCCCGCGAAGGTAGCGTTAATTTTGAATAATTCCAAACCGCTGCGCTTCGACGGAGCTCAGCGCAATGGGCCGACGGCCAAGTGGCCGAGAGGGTCTCGCAGACGCGGCTACCGAGCCTATCGAGGGGCTACCCGCCCGGATTTCACGAGGAGACAACATTGCCGGCG
This sequence comes from bacterium, assembly GCA_963588685.1. GTDB lineage: Bacteria > Bacteroidota > Bacteroidia > Bacteroidales > UBA932 > Cryptobacteroides. The sequence continues at coordinate 8,364 of CAVAID010000005.1, read as the reverse complement.
GCCTCTCAAGCCACTGCAGGCGGGCCGGCTCTGCACTACCCCATTTTAAAACGAGGGCAACGCACGACTACCCCCGCCACAGGCATCTACAGTGCATTTAGGCATGTCGCCTATTCGTAAGTCTCGGCGAAGTCTGGGGCGGTCCCGAACTTGCGGCGCTTCGACGCTTCGACAGGCCCGAAGGCCGTTAAATTCCCGATAATAAACGGATTTTCGGAATTTTTGACTACATTTGCGTTTCAATGCTGAAGGGCGCGGAGCCCTCCGGCAGCACAGTTGACGGAAATAAATAATATAACAATACTCAAAATGAAGAAGTTAACTCTTTTCCTCTCAATCGCCGCGATGACGGCTTTCGTTGCTTGTAACAACAATAACACCGCCGCCGGCAGCGCAGAAGCAGCCGAGGCAGGCGAAGGTGCTGCCGCAGCAGGCTCCATCGTTTATTTCAACATGGACCGCGTGCTGAACGAGTACGACATGGCCAACGACCTCCGCAGCGTGGTCGAGACCAAGGTAGGCAGCATCAACCAGGAGGTTACCCGCCGCGGCAACAAGCTCGAGAAGGACATCAAGGCATTCCAGGACAAGATTAACAAGGGACTTCTTACCCAGTCCGTAGCCGAGACCCAGAGCCAGAAGCTCTCCCAGCAGCAGAACGAGTTCCAGAACTACGCTGCCCAGAAGCAGCAGGAAATCGCTGAGGAACAGCAGGTTATGATGAACCAGATCGCCGACGCCATCAACAGCTATGTCAAGGAGTTCAACGCTGACAAGGGCTACGCGATGATCCTCACCACCCAGGGGGACATCCTTCCTATGCCGGTCGTTACCGCTGACGAGAGCCTCGACATCACCGACGAACTGCTCGAGGGACTCAACGCCGCATATGTCAAGACCAAGGGCCAGAAAGCCGAATAAGCCTTGAGGATTGCAATACTGTCCTGTTTCTACCCCTTTCGCGGAGGTATCGCCCAGTTCAACGCAAACATCCTGACAGAGCTGGGGAAGTCGCACGAGGTGCGCGCATTCAACTTCAGCAGGCAGTATCCGTCTGTCCTCTTCCCGGGGAAGACGCAATATGTGACAGAAGACGATGAGGCCGTATCCGTAGAGTCTGAGGCTCTGCTGGATACGGTCAATCCTTTTTCCTGGAGGCGTACAGCCAGGGCAATAGCCGCGTGGAACCCGGACCTGCTGGTGGTCCGCTACTGGATGTCCTGGTTCGCCCCGTCGCTGGGCTATGTGGCCTCGCATCTCCCCAGGAGCTGCAGGGTCATAGCCATAATGGACAATGTAATCCCGCACGAGCCGCACTTTTTCGACGCCCCGCTGACGAAATATTTTCTCCGCCGGGTGGACGGCTGCGTCACGCTCTGCCGGGAAGTCGCCGATGACCTGCTCCGCCTCAAGAAGGATGCAGTCTATACCGTGATTCCGCATCCGGTCTATGACCACTTCGGGACCAGGCTCCCGAAAGAGGAGGCAGAGAAGAAGCTCGGAGTCCGCAGCGGCAGCCGCAACATCCTCTTTTTCGGGCTTATACGCGAATACAAGGGCCTCGATATCCTGATCGAAGCGTTCAGCCGCCTGGACGACAGCTACCAGCTGATCATCGCCGGCGAACCTTACGGCCCGTTCGACAAATACCAGAAACTCATTGACGCGAGCCCCAACTCCAAGCGCATCTACATCTTCCCGAACTATATCCGCGACGCCGAAGTCAAGACTTTCTTCTCGGCGGCGGACGTGGCGGTGCTCCCTTACCGCAGCGCCACCCAGAGCGGCATCAGCGCCATCTCCAACCACTTCGAGCTGCCGATGATAGTGACCGATGTGGGAGGGCTCAAGGAAACGATAGGCGCGGCGGGCGCGGGAATGGTGTGCAGCGAATGTACTCCCGAGTGCGTCAGCGCCGCCATCAGGAAGTATTTCGAAGAGCCGCAGCTCCGCGAGGGCTACATCAGCGGCATCAGGGCGCTCAACGCCAAACTGAGCTGGAACGGATTCTGCAGTAATCTGATAGAATTTGCAGAGCGAATAGAGAAATGAAGAAAATATTCACAATACTGACACTGCTCTGCGTGCTGCAGCTCACCGCCTGCGCGCAGTGGTACCTTTTCCCAGGCAAGAAAAAGAAAGTCGAGACTACTGAGAAGAAGGAATTCCCGGTCGAAGCGGCGCCCGTCACCGAAGCGCCCGACAGCACCCTTACCGGGCTCGTGGAAGCCGGGCAGGATGCCGAATGCGACCTCTGGTACTACGATGCACCGTCAGAAATAAGCGTCAGCCTCATCCTCCCGCTCAAATCCGCGAGCGGAAGCCCGAGCGCGAATTTTACCGAGATGTATTCCGGGGCCCTGCTTGCGCTGCGCGACCTCGGGCGGGACGGTACCCGCGTGAATCTCAGAGTGATAGATTCCACCGCCGAGGAGCTTGACGAGAGCGTCCTGAGCGGGAGCGATGTAATAATAGGTCCGGTGGGATATAAGGAAATAGTCGCCGCGCTGCCGCTCTGCGGGCGCAGGATGCTGGTCTCCCCGCTGGAGCCGAGGACCGCGGCGCTTGCCGAGCAGGGCGACAATGTCATACAGTCTCCGGTGCCGTGGGCAAGGCAGATTGACGAAATGCTCGACTGGCTGCAGGAAGACCTCCGCCTCGGCGACGAGGTCATCGTGCTCAGGGAGTCTTCAGTGACGGAGCCGGGAGAGCAGAGCGCATATCTGCTGTCCAAGCTCCAGGAAAGGGGCGTCATCTACAAGCCGATGCAGTCCCTTGACGGGCTGAAGGGCGAGGACGGATTCAAGACCCTCGGGAAGCAAAGCAAATACCGCATCCTCATAGCCTCCGACAATGACAGTTTCATCAGCTCATCCGTCAGGAGCACCGGCATCGCTGCCGAACTTCACAGCGGCATCGTGCTCTACAGCACATCCAAAGTGCGCAACTGCGTCGGTCCTGATGTGCTCGACCTCTACAATGCAGAAACCCGCATGACCGCCGCATACTACGTGGATTATGACTCGCAGGCAGTCAAGGACTTCGTCCTGAGCTACCGTGCCCTCTACGGCGGCGAGCCGGGCTCGTTCGCCTTCCAGGGCTACGACACCGTACATTATTTCGTAAAGATGTGCAGGGAATACGGCCGTCTGTGGCACATGCGCCTTCCGGACAGCAGGGAGCGTGGCCTGCAGTCGGACTTCAGATTCGAGAGCGAAAACGGGAATGGCCGTATCAATCAGGCCGTGCGCCGCGTAATCTACGGCAAAGATTTGTCAGTGAGCCTCCTGTAGCAGCGCTTCCGCGTTGGCTATGGCGGCTTCGGTGACGGTCGCGCCGCTCAGCAGGCGGGCGATTTCGGAGACTCTCTCCTGACCGTCAATTCTGTGAATAGAAGATACTGTGCGCCCCTCCGGGGTAACCGCCTTCGTGACAACATAGTGAGCGTCGCCCTTGGCGGCGACCTGCGGCAGGTGGGTGATGGAGAACACCTGCATACTGCGTCCCATCCGGCATATCATCTGGCCCATACGGTCCGCGACGCTGCCGCTGACGCCGGTATCTATCTCGTCGAAAATCATTGTCGGCATCCCTGCGAATCCGGCCATCTCCGCCTTGAGGCAGAGCATTATGCGTGACATTTCGCCTCCGGACGCCACCTTGGAGAGTTCCTGCGGCTCTCGCCCGGTCGATGAGAAAAGGAAGCTGACAGAGTCGCTGCCGCCCGCGGAGGCAGGACCGTCCACGACCCTCACTTCGAAACTCGCCCTCTCCAGCTCCAGGAAGCGCAGTGACTTGATTATCGAGTCCGCAAGCTTGGGGGCTGCCGCCTTGCGCGCCTTGGAAAGGGCAGCGCAGACCGCAGTGAACTCGGCGGAGAGTTTCTTCTCGCGGCTTTCGAGCGCGGATATCTGCTCATCGATGGCGGAAGTGCCCTCCACCGCGCCGGCGTAGGAGTCGCGCTTCGCGATAAGTTCGTCTATGCTGTCGCAGCCGTGCTTCTTGAGCAGCGAATAGAGCAGCGACATCCGCTCCTCCACCGCTTCCAGCCTCTCAGGAGAGAGGTCCACGCGGGAGAGCAGGGTGTCCAGCTCAGAATTGATGTCTTCTATTTCCAGCCTTGCTGACTCCAGTCTGGAGACCAGCTCGGGGACTTCGGAGAGGTACTGCGAGATGCGCTCCAGCTGCCTTCCGGCTTCCTTGAGCGAGGATGCTACGCCGGGAGTGTCGTCCTCCGGAGCGAGCAGGCTGTCCGCCGCGGAGAGGCTCTCCATAATCTGCTCTGCATTGGCGAGTCCCCTGTGCTCTTCTTCGAGAGCTTCGAGTTCGCCGCTGACGAGTTTGGCATCCTCCAGCTGGCGCAGCTGGGCCGCGTTGTATTCCCTGTCGGCTTCGAGGCGCGCCAGCTTTTCCCTGAGGGAAGAGAGTTCAGACTTGGCCGAGCGCAGCTCGCTCCAGAGTCTGCGGGACTCCTTGAGGCGTTCGGCATTGCCGGCGAAACTGTCCAGCACCGAGAGCTGGAAGCCCCTGTCCGAGAGCAGCAGGCTCCTGTGCTGGGAGTGTATGTCTATCAGCAGCGGCGACAGCCTCTGAAGCAGGGAGGTCTGCACAGGGCAGTCGTTGACAAAACTCCTTGAGCGGCCCGAGGCGGAAATGACCCTGCGTATAACGAGGGCGTCGCCGTCGGACTCAAGCTCTTCTTCGGAGAGGATATTGTCCACGGCTTCGCCGCCCCGGTCGAATTCGGCCTCGACCACGCAGGAGGAAGCCCCCTCCGAAAGCATCGAAGCGTCCGTCTTGACCCCGAAGAGCAGCGAGAGCGCCCCGAGCAGGATGGATTTGCCGGCTCCGGTCTGACCGGTAATAATGACCAGACCCTCCGGAAAATCAATATCCAGAGAGTCTATGAGAATATAGTTCCTGATATGAAGAGAACGGAGCACAGGCTTGCGGAAGGCCTATTTCTCTCCGGCCGCGTCTTCCTGAGCTACCCTATAGTAGAGTTCACCGTTCTCGAATTCGGAGATGGCCACAAGGTCAGGCTTAGGCTGACGCTCATAATACTTGGAGATTTCGATCTGCTCCTTGTTCTCGAACACTTCGTCCATGGTGTCGCGCTCTCCGGTACGGAAGTCCTCAAGCTTCTTGGCGAGTTCCTTCTTCTCGGCGAGGGATATCTGGTTTGCCCTCTTGGAGAGGATTACCACTGTTTCGTAGATGTTGCCGGTCGGCTGCGCGAGGTACTTGATGTCGCGCGTGATGGTGTTTGTAGGTATTTTCTTTTCCATACTTCTATTACCGAAGTTCTTCCGTATAAAGTTTCAAATATTTCCTTTCCCTTTCACTTTTGCATAGAGGGAGTCGAGTTCCTTGCGGTGGTCGGAGTCCGGGTACTCGCCGATGAAGTTGAGGTAGTCGTCCACGAACACCAGATATCTCTCCTTCTGCTTGGACTTGACGCTGAGGGCGGCGTACTTGTAGGATGACATCGCGGAGTAGTAGAGAATTTCCTCGCGATAGACGTTGTCGGCGTCGTCCTTGAGTATGTTCTTGAATGCCACGCGGGAAGCCTTGTAGTCCTCCATCTTGTAGTAGATGCGGGCGTTCTCGTAGGCCTTGCGGTCCAGGCGCTCCCCGAGCTCCTGCAGCATGTGGTGGCAGATCTCGGCGTTCGCGCCCTGCGGGTTGTCGGCAAGATATTCGCCGATGGCGTTGATGGCGGTGTAGGTCGGGGTCTGGTCAAGCTCGTAGCGGAGCGTGGCCTTGTAGAGGCAATCGACCCTGAGGAACTCGGCGCTCTCGGCGAACGGGCTGCGCGGGCAGTTGTCGAGGAACTGCTTGAAGTTGGTCTCGGCGGTGTAGTAGTCCTTGTTGGAGTAGTTGCTCAGGCCCCAGTAGTAGCGCACAGTGTCATCGCGCTCCGTGCCGTTGGTGAGCAGGGCGAGCGACTCGAATATGGCCGCCGCGCGGGTGTATTTGCCCTTGTTGAAGTAGTCGAACGCCGCATTGTACTTCAAGTCCACATCGCTGCTTTCGAGCACGATGTCATACTGGGACTTGCAGCCTGCGAGCAGGGCTGCGGCAAACATTAGAGCGATAAAGAATCTTTTCATCCTTTCAAATATTTTTCTGCCTCAAGCGCGGCGCGGCAACCGGATGCGGCGGCGTTGATGGCCTGACGGTAACGCGGATCCTGGACATCCCCGGCGGCGAAGACGCCCTCCACATTGGTGCGTCCGCTGACCCCGTCCGTGACGATATATCCCTCTGAATCAGTCTCTACCCACTTGGAGAAGAGTTCCGAAACCGGATGGTGGCCTATCGCCAGGAAGAACCCGTCCACCTTGATATCAAAAATCTCGCCATCTTTTCTGAGCAGCCTCGCTCCGGTGACTCCGCCCTCGTCGCCGAGCACTTCCTGAGTGTTGCAGTTCCAGAGGATTTCGATGTTTTCGGTCCTGCGGACCCTCTCCTGCATCGCTTCGGATGCGCGGAGGACATCCCTGCGGACTATCATATAGACCTTGCGGCAGAGCCCGGCGAGATAGGTGGCCTCTTCGCAGGCCGTATCGCCTCCGCCGACCACGGCCACATCCTTGCGGCGGTAGAAGAAGCCGTCGCAGGTGGCGCAGGCGGACACTCCGAGCCCGCGGAATTTCTGCTCCGACGGCAGCCCGAGGTAGCGCGCCGTAGCGCCGGTGGCTATTATCACGCTGTCGGCTTCAATCTGCTTCTCGGAATCTATCGTGAGTCTGAGCGGGCGCACGCCGAAGTCCACTTCGGTGACGGTCCCGCGACGGATGTCGGCTCCGAGCTTTTCGGCCTGCTCGCGCATCCCGCTCATCAGGACATTGGCATCGACTCCGCCCGGGAAGCCCGGGAAATTCTCCACCATCGTGGTGGTGGTAAGCTGCCCGCCCGGCTCCATTCCCTCATAGAGGACTGGGCTCAGAGCGGCGCGTGAGGCATAGATTGCGGCCGTGTAGCCGGCGGGGCCGCCGCCGACAATCAGGCATCTGACATGTTCGTTCTTGTCCATAGACTACAAAAGTAGTCATTTTCCTGCAGATGCCGCCGATATTTTCGGAAAAGTTCCTCGCGGGCGGCGGGGCCAGGCCTGTCGAAGCATCGAAGCACCGCAAGTTCGGGACCGCCCCAGACTTCGCCGAGACTTACGAATAGACGACATGCTAAAATGCATTGTAGGGGGCTGTGGTGGGGGTAGTTCTGCGTTACCCCGGTTTTGAAATGGGGTAGTGCAGCGTCGGCCCGTCTGCAGGGGCGTGGGAGGGTGCCAGCTATGTCATCTCTTCGTGAAATCCGGGCGGGTAGCCCCTCGATAGGCTCGGTAGCCGCGTTTGCGAGACCCTCTCGGCCACTTGGCCGGTCGCTTAGCTCCGCAACCGCAGGCTCGCCCCGCGCCTCTCGACAAGCTCGGTAGCCGCCCCCCGGCACGGTCGCTGAACTCCGCGGTTGCTGAGCTTGTCGAAGCATCGAAGCGCCACATCGGACCTGCCTATATCCTGTTGCAGAGTATCGACTCGAGCAGGGGCTTGTCAAGCTGCGTGACCCGGCTGAGGCTTGAGAGCGAATAAGTCAGACGCTCCGACCAGATTCTTCTGGCCACGGCAATTCTCTCCTCCACGCTCGCCCTTGCCATTGCTGACCTCCCGAACATCTCCCGGCACATCTGCCTGCCTATGACGCGGAGCTCGCTTTCGCCCACAGACTCAATTCTTCGCCGCGCCGTCTCCTGATTTATCGAACTCTCCATATCCCTGCTCTGTCCCAAAAAGGCGAGGAATGTCCGCGGGTTTCTATAGAGCGACTCCACCCTGCGCCAGTCAATCCAGCAGTGCGGCAGCAGCAGGCCATTATCGTCAACCCGCCAGTCATCTGGCAGGTCCTGCCTTGTGTGGAACATCCCGATTCGTTGTGTCCTCGAAAAATCCGACAGCGGCCTTCCCGTGGCAGCCTCAAGTTCGTGGTTGACAAAGAAGATGTTCCCGGGGCCTCCGGGATATAGCCACGGCATCAGTTTGTACCCTGCCGTAATCGCGTTCCGGTACACATACATTATTTTGCTCATCAGCTCCCTTTCTTCGCTGATGGGGTCGCTGCTGACGGACAGGCGTGCGCCAGTACCCGGATTTTTCTTTGCGAGGATTTTGCCGAGCTTAATTTTCAGGTCTTTGGCAAATCGGACTCTCGCTGCGGCAGAACCGCTGACTATCAGGTGGATATGCGTGGTCATCACCTGCACCATAAGGACTTTTACATCGCAGTAGAACGCAGTCACGGCAACCAGGTTCATCCCGTCGTAAATCTCCTGTTCATTCTCGAAAAGTCCGTGCACTCCAGTGC
>CAVAID010000004.1:65814-72603 GCA_963588685.1 bacterium | reverse complement strand
GAGCAACGGCTCGGCATAGTACTTCAGCAGCGGCAGGTCGTAGAGGGTGGAGGAATTGAAGACCAGGTTGGCATTGTCCTCATAGGGGAAGATGTTCTTGACCTCTCCCCTGCGCACGGACGGCCAGCGGAGGATATTGTCCTCAGGCGAGATGCCGCGGGTGCGGTTGTCGCGCACAATCCTGCGAAGCAGCCGCTTGTCGGTGGTGGAATAATGGTCCTTGTTACCGCCCGGAAGGGCATAGAGAGCTGAAATATAGATCTTGAAAATGCTGTCCTGCGGAATGGCAGGGGTCAGAGCCGGGTTGAGAGCGTGGATACCCTCCATAAAGAGTATGTCATTGGCTTCCAGCTTCATAGTCTTGCCGGAAGCGACCCTCTCCCCCGCTGCGAAGTCGAACTTAGGCAGTTCAACCTCCTCGCCGCGGAGCAGGTCCACGAGCTGCCGGTTGAGGAACTCCACATCCATAGCCCCGAGCGCCTCGAAATCGTATTCGCCGTTCTCGTCCTTAGGCGTCCGCTCCCTGTTGACGAAATAGTTGTCGAGCTCTATCACCTTGGGATTGAGGCCGATAACCCTCGCCTGCTGCGCGATGCGCAGAGAAGAGCTGGTCTTGCCGCTGGAGGACGGTCCGGACATCATAACGATGCGGCACTTCCTGCGGCACCAGAAGATCTGGTCCGCCGCCGCGGCATATTTGCGCTCCTGCCTCGCCTCGCAGAGGTTGATGAGCTCTATCGCCTTGCCCTCCAGGAGGACACGGTTGACATCTTCGATGGATTCGACTCCTATTGCGTGACACCAGTCCGCGTATTCCTTGCGCGCGGCGTCTATCTTGCTGCTGTTCTCAGTCATTTCGTTATAAAACTGTTTTGAGGTACTCCCCCGTCACGGAAGACGGGTCGGAAGCAATCTGCTCGGGGCTTCCTTCTGCAATAATCCTGCCGCCCCTCGCGCCGCCGTCCGGGCCCATATCTATAATGTAGTCCATGCTCTTCAGCACATCGAGGTTGTGCTCGATGACGATGACCGTATTGCCCTGGTCCACAAGCTTCTGCAGCACATCCATCAGGACCTTGATATCCTCCGGATGCAGGCCGGTGGTAGGCTCGTCGAGCATATAGAGAGTGTTGCCGGTGGCCTTGCGGAAGAGCTCCGAAGCCAGCTTCATCCTCTGGCTCTCGCCGCCGGAAAGGGTCACGGCGGACTGCCCGAGGTGGATATAACCCAGCCCGACATCGACCAGCGACTTGAGCTTCTGCGCGATGGCAGGGTAAGGTTTGAAGAACTCGTAGGCCTCGGAAATCGGCATATCGAGCACTTCGCTGATATTCTTGCCGCGGTATTTCACGGCAAGCGTGTCTTCCTTGTAGCGCCGGCCCCCGCAGCAGTCGCACTGCACGTTGACCGAAGGGAGGAAATTCATCTCTATCACCTTGATGCCCGCACCCTTGCACTCCTCGCAGCGGCCTCCCGGCACATTGAAGGAGAAGCGGCCCGCCTTGAATCCGCGCACCTTGGCGTCCGGCGTACTCTCGAAGAGTTTGCGGATATCGTCGAAGACTCCGGTATAGGTGGCCGGGTTGGAGCGCGGCGTGCGCCCGATAGGGCTCTGGTCTATCTCGATTACCTTGTCTATATTCTCGACCCCCTCCAGCGCCGCGAAAGGCAAAGGCTTCTGTTTCAGGTGGTTGAGCTTGCCCTTTAGGGCAGGCATAAGGGTCTGGTTTATAAGGCTCGACTTGCCGCTGCCGCTGACTCCGCTGATGCCTATCATCGTGCCGAGCGGGAAGCTGACGTCGATATTCTTCAGATTGTTGCCGCAGGCGCCCCTGACGGTAAGAGTCAGGCCGTTGCCCTTGCGGCGGCTGCGCGGCGTGACGATAGGGTTGCGCAGGTGCCCGCCGGGCCCGCTGTAGCAGATGCGGCCTCCGTTCTCCCCGGCTCCCGGGCCCACCTCGACCATCCAGTCAGCGGCGTTGACCGTCTCCTCGTCGTGCTCCACCACTATCACGGTGTTGCCCTCGTCGCGCAGGTGCTTGAGGGATGCGATCAGTTTGCGGTTGTCCCTCTGGTGCAGGCCGATGCTCGGCTCGTCGAGGACATATATCACATTGACCAGCTTGGAGCCGATCTGAGTCGCGAGGCGGATGCGCTGCCCCTCGCCGCCGGAGAGAGTCGCTGCCGGACGGTCGAGGCTGAGGTAGTCGAGCCCCACGTCGAGAAGGAAGCGGACCCTGTCGCCGAGTTCGCGGATTATGTCGCGCGCGATTTCCCTCTCGCGGCTGCCGAGCCGCTCCGGAAGGCCCTCAAGCCACTCCGCGAGGGCGCTGATCTCCATCGAGCTTACCTCCGAAATGTCCTTGCCGTCTATCTTGAAGCACTTGGTCTGCTGGTTGAGACGCGTGCCGTGGCAGACCGGGCAGACTATCGTATCTTCAATATTTCCCACGATGCCGGGCCAGTTAACCATCTGCGCCATCGCCCCCTCCCCCACGCGGAAGAAGTCGTCCGAGCCGAAGACCAGCAGGCTTATCACATCGTCCGGCAGGGTCCCCACCGGCTCATAGAGGGAGAATCCGAGTTTGCGGGACATCGCCCTGACTATCTCGAACTTATGCCCGTCGCGGATGCGCCCGAGCGGCACGATGCCCCCGTCGGCGACCGACACGCTGCGATCCGGGATTATACTGTCCATATTTATGTCCACCACCGTGCCAAGTCCTTTGCAATGAGGACAATATCCCTCAGGAGAATTGAAGGAGAACGAGTGCGGCGCGGGCTCCTGAAGCGAAATGCCGGTCTCCGGATCCACCAGATGCCGGGAATAATGGTGAAGCGCCCCGCTCTCCATATCGAGTACCGCCAGCGAACCCTTGCCGAGCGAGAGCGCCGACTGCACGGAGCGGCGGATGCGCCCCTCGTCGCCGTCATCGGGCTTGAGCTTGTCCACCACCAGCTCGATGAAGTGGGCCTTGTAGCGGTCGAGGCTGTCGGCCTCGGCGAGCGGAACTATCTCGGAATCAATGCGGACCTCAGCGTATCCCTTCTTGCGCAGCTGGTCGAAGAGCTCGCGGTAGCTGCCCTTGCGCCCGCGGACGAGCGGGGCGAGAAGGAGGCACTTGCGGGCGTGGAACTCCTTGAGTATCAGCTCCACTATGGCATCGTCCGTATAGCGGACCATAGGCTTGCCGCTGACTGGCGAATAGGCGGTGGATGCCCGGGCGAAGAGCAGCCTCAGGAAGTCGGAGATTTCAGTAATGGTGCCCACGGTGGAGCGGGGATTGCTTCCGGTGGTCTTCTGCTCTATCGAGATGACCGGGCTGAGGCCGTTTATGCTCTCCACGGACGGCTTCTCCAGGATGCCCATGAAGTGCCGTGCATAAGGGGAAAGGGTGTTCATATAGCGACGCTGGCCCTCGGCACAGATGGTGTCGAAGGCGAGAGAGGATTTGCCGCTCCCGCTGATGCCGGTGATTACCGTGAATTTGCCGCGGGGGATGTCCACGCTGACATTCTTCAGGTTGTGGGCGCGGGCGCCGCGCACTTCTATGAACGAGTCTTTACTCATAAGGGACTGCAAATTTACGAAATAATCGTATCTTTGAGCCCCTATTAGAATAGATGATTGCCTTATGTGGGTTTGGTTTTCTGTATGCTCCGCCGTTCTGCTCGGCTTCTATGATGTAGCCAAGAAGCAGGCGCTCAAGAGCAACGGTGTCCTCTGGATACTGCTCTGCGCCACGGGCCTGTCGGCGCTTTTTCTCTGCCCCTTCCTCTCGGGCGGCTCGCTCGCCGACCACCTCAGCCTCGTGTTCAAGGCGGTGCTGGTCACCTCGTCCTGGGTTTCCGGCCTGATTGCCCTGAAACTGCTCCCGCTCACCACGGCCAGCACCATCAAGGCGTCGCGCCCGATGTTCGTGGTGATATTCTCCATCATTCTCTTCGGGGAGAGACTCAGCCTGCTGCAGTGGGCCGGCGTGGCTCTGGTAATGGCTTCGCTCCTGCTGCTCGCCCGCTCCAGCCGCAAGGAAGGCATACATTTCACCTCCGACAAGGGCATCGCCTGGATGGTGGTTTCAGTGCTCACCGGGGCCGCCAGTGCGCTCTATGACAAGCACATACTCGCCCACCTGCAGCCCATGTTCGTGCAGAGCTGGGCAAATGTCTATATTACCGCCCTGCTCGCCCTGCTGATTTTCTTTAAATATTTAAAGGACAAGGGCAGCGTGGAGAAGTTCCGCTGGGACTGGAGGCTGCTGCTGATTGCCGTGCTGATCACCGTCTCCGATGCGCTCTACTTCTACGCCGTCAAGGAGGAAGGGGCGCTGCTCTCCGTCATTTCGATGATACGGCGCAGTTCCGTGCTGATCACTTTCCTCTTCGGCGCGGTCGTATTCAAGGAGCACAATATCCGCGACAAAGCCATCGACCTCGTCATACTGCTCGGCGGCCTCGCGCTGCTGCTCTTCGCATCGGCGTAGAATTTGATTATATTTGTAGCGTTATGAAACGCAACTTTATCACCATATCCCTGCTCTGCGTCTGCACGCTTGCAGGGGCCCAGTCCAGCAATTTCGCCCTCGGCAAGTGGACCGAGATCCACGGCGCCATACTCAAGGAGCTCTCCAAATCGTATGTGGATTCGCTCCAGGTCGATAAAATCGAGCGCAAGGGAGTGGATGCGATGCTCGCGGGGCTCGACCCTTATACCGTCTATATTCCGGAGGAGGAGAACGAAGACCTCCAGATGATGATCCACAAGACCTACGGCGGCATCGGGGCGTTAATCTACAAGCCGGAGAAATCGGGCAACGTCATCATAAACGAACCGTATGCCGGGTCGCCGGCAGCGAAGAACGGGCTCGTGTGCGGCGACGAGATTATGGAAATCGACGGGCAGACGGTGGTCGGACTGACATCCCAGGAGTGCAGCGAGAAGATGCGCGGCGAACCGGGGACTACGGTGCATTTCAAGGTCAGGAAGCTGCGCGGGGAGGAAACCGAAATCACTGTGACCCGCGAGAAGATACACCTCCCGGACATCGAGTACGCCGGGATGATTGACGACAAGGTCGGGTACATCTCCCAGACCGGATTTACCGACGGGGTCGGCAAGGAAATGAGGGAAGCGGTCATCTCGCTCAAGAAGCAGGGGATGCAGACCCTGGTGCTGGACCTCAGGGGCAACGGCGGCGGCCTGATGAACGAGGCGGCGGAAATCATCTCCATCTTCGTGCCGCGCGGCTCGCTGGTCGTATCGGCCAAGGGCAAAGAGGAAGGCTCCAACTACACCCTGCGCACCCGCAGGGAGCCGGTGGACACCAGGATGCCGCTCATCGTGCTGGTGGATTCCGGCTCGGCATCGTCCTCCGAAATCGTGGCCGGAGCGCTCCAGGATATGGACAGGGCTACGATAATGGGGCAGCGCACCTTCGGCAAGGGCCTGGTGCAGAGCATCAGGTCGCTGCCTTACGGCGGGGAGCTCAAGGTCACCACGGCGAAATATTATACCCCTTCCGGACGCTGCGTACAGGCGCTGGACTACAGCCACAGGCGCGAGGACGGCAGCGTGAGCCAGATTCCGGATTCGCTGACGAGGGAATTCAAGACCGCCCACGGACGCACCGTGAGGGACGGAGGCGGCATTACGCCGGACGTTACCCTCAAGGAGAAGGAGTACAGCCGCCTGACCTATTCGCTGGTGGCATACGGGGTGCTGGAGCAGTACGCTCTGGAATATGTGCGCAGGCACGAGAGCATCCCTGCCGTGGAGGATTTCCACCTCGCTGACGAGGACTGGGAGGAATTCATCAAGTACGCCGCGGGCAAGGAGTTCGACTACCGCTCTACCGCGAAGACCTATTTCGACAAGGTGAAGGAAGAGATTGCCGCTGACGGACTTACAGAGACTCTCGCCTCTCAGGTGGAGGCTCTGGACAAGGCTCTGAATATGGAGAAGGAGGAGTTCCTGCGGCTCAAGAAGGATGAAATCATCCCGTTCATCGAGGAGGAGATAGTTGTGCGCTACTACTTCCAGGAGGCGGGAGTGCAGCTGCGTCTGCGTTATGACGACGCTCTGCACGAGGCGCTCAAGAGCGAGCGCATCAAGCAGTATTGACGCTTTGGGGGAGGCGTCTTCATTCAGCACGGAACTTATAGTTCTCGCTGTGACCAAGCTCGGGGAGAAGAGTCTGGTCGTGCACAGCCTGACCCCCGGCCTGGGCAGGCGAAGCTTTATCGCTTCAGTCTCGGGCGGAAGCAGCATGGCGCTGTATCTTCCGCTCAATATACTTGAGGCTGAAGTGACGGAGAATCCGCGCTCGGATCTCTGGAGAATGCGGCGGAGCGTCGCGGTCCATACCCTCAACGGAATACGCTCGAGTGTGCTGAAGAACTCGATGACGCTCTTTATGAGCGAGGTGCTGTACCGCACGGTGCGGGACGGGGCGCTGGAGGACGGGCTCTTCGACTGGTGCAGGCGCTCGATCCTGACTCTGGACGCGCTGGAGAGCGACTTCAGCAATTTCCACCTGCGCTGGCTGCTGGAGTTTGCGGTGGCGCTGGGATTCTCGCCGTCGCTTGAAGATCTGGCACCTTTCGCCGGAGAACATCTCTCCGAGATTGAATCGCTTCTCAAGTCGGACTTCGGCTCTTCGATGCTTCTTCCCCTCAACGGCACATCCCGCAACGAGATCGCCGACTCCCTGATCGAATACATCGGCTACCACGCCGAATGCCGCCTCAACATCCGCTCCCTCTCCGTCCTCCGGGAACTGTATCGGTAGA